>JAFVAA010000762.1 GCA_017476305.1 Lachnospiraceae bacterium | reverse complement strand
TGGAGCGGCGCATTTTTCATAGCATCCGTCAAAAGCCATGCCGTGCTCCGCTTCATGATCTGCGTCTTATCCTTTTTCTTTTGCAAAAGGACCTTTCCATCCTTTGAAAGCACCTTCGTGTAAAACTTCGGTGTCTGGTAAGCCCCCCGGTTCGCAAAGGCAGCATACGCAGACGTAAGCTCCAGATTCGTCACGCCATCTGCCAGCTGTCCAAGTCCCATTTTCAGCTGAAAATCATTCTGATCTGACAGACTGCTTCTGTCCCCCATATTCGTGGCTCTCTTTTTCTCCACCAGAGTAGTCAGCCCGAACTTTTGCAGATAGGAATACCCCACCTCCACAGAGATCTTCTCCAATACCTTGACCGTAGGAACCGCCTTTGACAACACCAGGGAATCCCGAAGCGTCATAAGTCCCTGATATGCCTCACCATCCAAATCATAGACCGGCGTGCTGGTATCCGGATATTCATATTCCGTATCATCCTGCACATCTCCCAATGTCATTCCGGAGGTGTCTAACGCTGGTGCATACACAGAAAGAACATCAAAAAGTGTCCCCGGCTGTCTTTCCAGATCAATCGCACGATTCAGGCCGTGATTCTCTCTCTTTTCACCGCGCCCTCCGACAATCGCCCGGACCGCCCCGGTTTTCTGCTCGATCAGAACAAAGGAAGCCTGCGGGCTTTTCTCCGTTTCCAAATTCTCTTTTTTCTTTTTCTTCGGAACAGGATAATATTTATTATTATTCACTACATCATCACATATTTTCTGAATAGAGCTGTCCAGACAGGTGTAGATCTGCAGTCCTCTGCCATATACCATCTGATTCGCTTCCGTGGCAGAATACCCCTTCTCCTTCTGCAGGTCGTTTATCACCTGGGCTAGAACGACATCCGTATAATAAGAATTGACAGCTCCCTTTCCCTGCTTTTCCCCGACTACACTATTCTTGATCCGCAGGTAAACATCATCTCCCAGTGCATCTCCGTATTCATCCTCTGAAATATACTGTTCATCCAGCATTTTCTTTAATACGGTCATCCGTTCCTGTCTGTTTTCATCCGAATGGGTGACAGGCTGAAGCCCGGAGGGATTTTTTGCTGCAGCTGCTAAGACCGCCGCCTCAGAAATATTCAGGTCTGAAATATCCTTTCCAAAATATTTATTCGCGGCCGCCGCCACGCCTACGATATTATCCCCCAGATTTATCGTATTTAAATAATACTCCAAAATCTTGTCCTTTGACAGTTCGTCCTCTAAAGCGATCGCTGTATACTGCTCCTCTATCACGCTCCGTAATCTCTGAAATAAAGACGTTCCATAGTTTTGTGAAACAAGCTGGTTCTTGAGTAGCTGCTGTGTAATGGTATAGCGTGTATTCGATCCTTCTCCACGCTGGATCAACCGGGCATAAAAATCCTCGATCACACCTCTGGCATTCACTCCATGGTGCTGATAAAAAATCCGGTCCTCATTCGCCACAAAAGCTTTCTGAACAGCATCCGGAATCCTGTCGATCGCCACATACTGCCGGATAAAATCCGAAGTATCTATGGTTTGAAGCAGTTCCCCATTGCTGTCATAAATACTGCTTTTTTCTCCCACAGATAAAAAATCCTTTTCACTGACCGGCGGAATTTCCATAATCGTATGATCCACCCAGTAAAACATCTTGACACATACCAGTGCAATGAACAGTACAATAAAAAGCCCCCGGAGATATTTCATGGTCTCATTTCTCCGGTAGCTTTTTTTCATAGAAATACTATTTATTTTTTTCTGTCTGCGCTCAATTTCCCTGAAACTAAAATTCATAAGCACCTCATCCAAATCATATGCCGACACACTGAACTGTATTCATTGTGTTAATTGCGATATATGATATCACTTCTCTTCGGGCCGTTGGATACCATCTTGACCGGCACCCCAAGCTCCTTTTCTATAAACTCCACATATTTCCGGCAATTCTCCGGAAGCTTTTCATATTCTTTAATTCCCCGGATATCTGTCTCCCATCCCGGAAGGACCTCAAAGACAGGCTTTGCCTTCTTGAGCTCCGTCGTGACCGGAAAATCCTTTCTGACCTTGCCATCAATCTCATAGCCGACACAGACCGGAATCTCCTTTAAATACCCCAAACAGTCAAGCACCGTCAGCACTACCTCCGTAGCCCCCTGGATTGCACATCCATAGCGGTTCGCTACGGCATCGAACCAACCGACACGACGCGGTCTTCCCGTCGTGGCACCATATTCTCCTTTGTCTCCGCCACGCTTTCTAAGCTCCTCGGCTTCTTTTTCATCTAAAATCTCACTCACAAATTCCCCTGCACCGACTGCGCTGGAATATGCCTTTACCACAGTCACGATCCTTTTAATCTCATACGGAGGAATTCCGGCACCAATCGCGCCATAAGCTGCTAGTGGAGAGGAAGAAGTCACCATCGGATAGATTCCGTGATCCGGATCCTTTAAAGAGCCTAACTGTCCTTCCAACAGGATATTTTTTCCATCCCGGACCGCCTGTCTTAAATAAGCAGAAACATCACACACATAAGGCTCCACCATATCCCTGTATTCCTTTAGTAAAGAGAACAGTTCCTCCTCGGAAAGAGCCGGCTTATGATACAGATGCTCTAAGATCACATTTTTCTGCTCACAGATTCTGTGCAGCTTCTGTTTTAAGCCCTCCTCATCAAAAAGCTCCGATACCTGAATGCCGATTTTTGCATATTTATCCGAATAAAACGGTGCAATTCCCGATTTCGTAGAGCCAAAGGAATTTTTCCCCAGGCGTTCTTCCTCATATTTGTCAAAATCAATATGATATGGCATGAGAATCTGCGCACGATCAGAAACTAAGATCTTCGGCTTCGGCACCCCCTGTTCTACCAGGGAGTCTACCTCCTTCACCAGAAACGGGATGTTCAGTGCCACTCCGTTTCCGATGATGCTCGTCGTATGATCGTAAAACACCCCGGATGGCAAAAGATGCAATGCGAATCTTCCATAGTCATTGATAATCGTATGACCTGCATTACTTCCTCCCTGAAAACGCACGATGATGTCAGACTTTTCAGCCAGCATATCCGTCATTTTTCCTTTTCCTTCATCTCCCCAGCTTGCACCCACAATCGCTGTTACCATAACTCTTCCTCCATTCCGCCGCCAAACGCGGCTCTTTTATATTCCCAGGATTCTTTCAATCGTAACTCCCGGCTCTCTCAAAAGATCACAATAAAAGGCCCCGACCTTTACCACCGGTCTGGAAAGCGCTTCCCTGTTGATCAGGACCACCTTGCCGGTCTCTCCGTTCGAAAGCTCCACCTCTGTATTAATATATGCCTGAACCACCGTATTTAAAAACGGAAGCAGATATTCCACATCGTACTTTGTAATTCCCTCTCTTTCAAACATCTCAATCACTTTAAAGGGACAAATCGCATCACGGTAAGGTCTCTTTGAGGTCATCGCGTCAAAGGTATCCGCAATCGCCAAAATCCTGGGAAACTTTCCAATCTTTTCCCCCACATAGCCTCCCGGATATCCGGAACCGTCCATTCTCTCATGATGCCGCATCACTGCATCAATCACACGTTCATCCAGATTTCTGTCCTTTAAAATATTATGTCCCTGCAGAACATGTGTCTTTACCAGATTATACTCCGGAATCGTCAGGTGATCCGGCTTTTGCAGCACATCATCCGGAATCATGATTTTTCCGATATCGTGCAGGAGGCCGGAAAGCGTTAAAAGCTCCAATTCCTCATCCGACATCCCTGTTCCCGAAACCTTTCCGATCAGATTGCTCAGAATCGCTACATTTAAACAATGCATATATGTCATATCATCATATCCCTTCATGCACTGAAGCATATCCAGGATATGAAGACTGTTTCTGCTCTTGGAAACCACGTTCTCCGTTTCCTTTAAAATCTCTTCGCTCCTTATTTCCTCGCCTCTGACAACCTGTTCGAGCGTATTTTTTAAGGAGTCTACCGTCTCCGTAAAGGCTGTTTGAAACTCTTTGAACTCCTTTGTTTCGCGGACCTTTTCATAATATTCCTTCGTTCCCTCCTGCTCCGGAATATCCGGCACAGGATTGACAAAAGAAGCCTCCTCCTTCGTCCCCTCTGTAAACAGTCCGGAATCCTCCTTCGGAAACTCTTTTGTTTCAGACGCTCCTGCCGGACCTGCAGGCTCTTCTGCCGCTGTCTCAGGTTCCTTTGATCGTTCAGAGGCCAAGACCGGTGTTTTTCCATCCTCCTTCACCTGAATCCTCACGGCAAAAATCGAACGCTCCTTTATAGAAGCTATGATTGCATCCGTAAGAACCGTTCCCTCCGGAATCAAAAGCTGTTCCTCCGCAGTATAGACATCATCCTGCGTAATCATATCCGCAGTCAGCCTAGATGTCAGCATCCTTTTTCCTGCCATATTTTTTCCTCCATTATCCTTCAAAAGAACCCTAAGGAACTGTTCCAGCCATTTGCGAACAGCTCTTTAGACATTAATCTCCGCTTTCATTCCCAGACTATCCCTATTCGCCTCTAAAACAGGAGCAATCACTTCCTTTATGAATTCCTCTACCTGTGACGGGGCCCGTCCTACGTATTTTTCCGGCTGCATGGCAGACTGTAGTTCCTCTAATCCCACCGGAAAGCTCGAATCCTCTGCAATAAGCTCCAGCAGGTTATTTTCTTTTCCATACTGCTTCACATTTTTCCCTGCCTCCATCGAAAGCTCACGTATCCTCTCATGGAGCTCCTGCCTGTTCCCGCCTGCCTTTACCGCATCCATCATGATATTTTCCGTCGCCATGAACGGAAGCTCTGAGAGCAGTCTTTTCTCAATGACCTTATCATAGACCACCAGGCCATCTACGACATTCAGCAAAAGGTCTAAAATCCCGTCCGTCGCCAAAAATCCCTCCGGTATACTGATCCTTTTATTCGCAGAGTCATCCAGCGTCCTCTCGAACCACTGACAAGCCGAGGTAAACATTCCGTTCGTCACATCCGACATGACATAGCGCGCTAAGGAAGCGATCCGCTCGCTCCGCATCGGATTTCTCTTATATGCCATAGCCGAAGAACCGATCTGATTCTTTTCAAACGGCTCCTCAATCTCCTTTAAATGCTGTAAAAGCCTGATATCATTCGAAAATTTATGTGCACTGGCCGCGATCCCCGCAAGTACATTCAATACTCTCGTATCCAGCTTTCTGGAATAGGTCTGACCGGATACGGGGAAACACGCTTCAAAGCCCATCTTCTCTGCAATCCTTTTGTCCAGCGCCTTTACCTTTTCCTCATCCCCGTCAAAAAGCTCCATAAAGCTTGCCTGTGTTCCAGTGGTCCCTTTCGAGCCTAAAAGCTTCATCGTAGAAAGCACATACTCCACATCCTCAAAATCCATGAAAAATTCCTGAAGCCAGAGTGTGGCACGCTTTCCCACAGTCGTCGGCTGTGCCGGCTGGAAATGTGTAAACGCTAATGTCGGCAAATCCTTATATTTCAGGGCAAACTTCGAAAGCTCCCCCATCACGTTCAAAAGCTTCTTTCGAATCAGGTTCAGCGCTTCCGTCATAATAATGACATCCGTGTTATCCCCCACATAGCAGGAAGTCGCCCCCAGATGAATAATCCCGGCAGCCTTCGGACACTGCACGCCGTAAGCATACACATGGGACATCACGTCATGACGTACCAGCTTTTCCCGCTCCTTTGCCACTTCGTAATTGATATCCTCCGCATGTGCCTTTAATTCTTCGATCTGCTCCTCTGTCACGGCAGGTCCGCCTTCTTCATTTAAAAGTCCTAATTCATTCTCTGCTTCTGCAAGTGCGATCCACAAGCTTCTCCATGTCTTAAACTTTTTATCAGGAGAAAAAATATACTGCATCTCCTTGCTCGCATAACGCTCCGAAAGCGGGCTTGTATATCTGTCATTGCTCATAATGCTCCTCCAAATCTATTTTTCGTATTCCCCCCCGAATATCCTCCTTCGGCGGCTCCACCGGATACTCCCCTGAAAAACAGGCGTGACAATATCCCATATCTCCATCAATCAGTTCGTGCAGCCGGTCAAAATCCAGATATCCCAGGGAATCTGCACCGATCATAGCTCTGATTTCCTCTACCGTATGACTATACGCAGGAAGCTGATCGCTGTCCGGCACATCTGTTCCAAAATAGCACGGGTATTTAAATGGCGGAGAGCTGATCCTCACATGCACCTCCGTAGCTCCTGCATCCTTTAACATCTTCACGATCCTGGCACTCGTCGTCCCCCGCACGATGGAGTCATCCACCATCACCACACGTTTCCCGGCGACCACCTCTTTTAAAGCGTTTAATTTAATCATGACGCTGGATTCTCTGGAAGACTGCTTCGGTTTGATGAATGTCCTTCCTACATAGCTGTTTTTGACAAATGCCGTTCCATAAGGGATTCCGGATTCAATCGCATAGCCCATCGCCGCTGCATTCCCCGACTCCGGCACTCCCACTACGATATCTGCCTCCACCGGGTGCGTCTGCGCTAAAATCTTTCCTGCCGTAATACGTGAATTATGCACGCAGATTCCATCAATATAGCTGTCCGGTCTCGCAAAGTAAATATATTCAAAGATGCATCTTGCAATCCTTCCCGTCACCATGCTTTTATCGGACTGAAGCCCCTCAGGCGTGATCGTAACGATCTCTCCCGGCTCCACATCCCGGACGAACTCTGCGCCTATCGTATCTAAAGAACAGGTTTCTGACGTGATGATATAGGCATTGTCCCGCTTCCCGATACAAAGAGGCCTGAATCCCTGGGGATCTCTGGCACCGATTAACTTTCTGGGACTGGCGACAACTAACGAATACGCTCCCTTTAACCGCTGCATCGCATTTTTCACAGCCTCTTCTACCGTGTTCGTATTCAGCCTTTCCCTGGCAATCAGGTAGGCAATGACCTCCGAATCAATCGTCGTCTGGAAGATTGCTCCCCCAAGCTCCAGCTCCGTTCTCAGATCCAGTGCATTTACTAAATTTCCATTATGCGCCAAGGACAAGGTTCCTTTGATATAGTTCAGCACGAGAGGCTGTGTGTTTTCCGCCACACTGGCTCCCGCCGTCGAATACCGTACATGCCCCACGCCGATATCTCCCGACATCTGCTCGAGCTTTTCTGCCTGAAACACTTCATTCACCAGTCCCATGCCTTTATAGGTGCTCGAATTCCTTTTCGGCCCGTCCGTCCTGCTGACAGCGATTCCGCAGCTCTCCTGTCCCCGGTGCTGCAGTGCGAACAGGCCATAATAAATCGTGCTTGCCACATCCCCGCCAGCCAGATCGTACATCCCAAAGACACCACATTCCTCCCCGGGTTTCCCTTCCTCTTCACCGGAAAGCAGACAGGCTTCCCCACGAACAGAATGCCCGTCCCGGACATCTTGTCCGTCTATATGATTGATATTATTTATATTCTCCATCTTCATCCTTTCGTTCAAAGAGCGTCGTTTTATATTATTTTTCTATGATTCCAATTCTCTTAGCCACTTCTTTATAGGCATCCTCTACCCCGCCAAGATCTCTTCTGAAACGGTCCTTATCTAATTTTTCATGTGTCTTTTTATCCCAAAATCTGCATGTATCCGGTGAGATCTCATCCGCTAAAAGAATCGTCCCGTCGCTTGTTTTTCCGAACTCGATCTTGAAATCAATGAGGTCGATCCCACATTCGTCAAAAAATTCTTTTAAGAAATCATTTACCATAAATGCATATTTCGTAATGACATCAATATCCTCTCTCGTAGCAGCTCCAATCGCGATCGCAAAATAATCATTGATCAGCGGATCTCCCAAAGCATCGTCCTTATAGGAAAACTCTAACGTAGGACACAGAAGCTCAAACCCTTCTTCAATTCCTAAACGCTTCGAAAAGCTGCCTGCCGCCACATTTCGTACGATCACCTCCAGAGGGATGATCTCCACCTTTTTTACCGCTGTCTCTCTGTCACTCAGCTCCTCCACATAGTGAGTAGGAACTCCGGCTTTTTCCAATTTCCGGAACAGAAAATTGGTCATTTTGTTATTGATCACGCCTTTTCCCACGATGGTTCCCTTTTTTTCCCCGTTAAATGCTGTCGCATCATCTTTATAATCTACAATTACTACATTTTCATCCTCCGTCTGAAAGACCTTTTTTGCTTTGCCTTCATAAATCATTTCTAATTTCTTCACTACCGTGTCCTCCTCACATCATATTTAATCAATTTTATATTATAACCGTATTTCCCTCAAATCGCAAGTAGGCAAACCAAAATCTCACAGAAATCATTGGTATATCAGGAACAGTTCATCCTTCGATGTCATTTCGTTAAGTACTTCGAACGGAAGTAATGCTTACTATATATGTGGAACAAAAAAGTGAAAATAAGTGTATACTGTCCAAGCAGTACCGCATAAGATAGGATTGTAAATAAATTTAACTGCCAAAAACAAGGCAGAATGGAGGATTTATGAGTGATTTAGCAGCAACAACCTGTGGCGGATGCAATGGAAACGATAACGGATGCAATTGGATTATCATCTTACTTTTGCTCTGCTGCTGTGGTGGAAATGGCGGATTTGGCTTCGGTAATTCATGTGGTGACAACGGATGCAGCTCCATTATCTGGATCATACTTATTCTGTGCTGCTGCTGCGGTGGAGGAAATGGTGGTTTCTTCTAAAACAGGACCACAAAAAACACAAGAGGCCCGAGCCGTTTCTTTTAGGGCTCTATGGCATAGAACCGTGCGCCTGGGAGCGCACATAAGAAAAAAAGAAGCCCCGGTCCTCCGGGGTTTCTTTTCATATGATACAGCATCCGGCCTATTTCCATTCCCTGCGGTTCATACATACCTCATCAATCTCATAAACCGTATCTTCTTCAATTACCAGACTGTCCTGCTTTTTTCTTTTTGGCTGTATCTCATACAGATTCTCCTTTGCCCGTCTCCTTCTTTCCTGTTCCTCTGCCTCATAGTAATATCTCATGTGACTCCCTCCGTTTCATTTCAGACACAGGTCTTATCTAACATGCAGCTTTCTTTTATTCTATGCGGCAAAGTATCATTTGACATTCCGCTTAGGAACTGTTAATCATTTATTCGCCAAAGAAACGTTTCACCCGATCCAGTTCAGAGGTCATGGAAGCAAACAGCATATCAAGGATCGTAAGAGAAACCATCGCTTCCACTACCACCACTGCTCTCGGTACGATGATCGGATCATGGCGTCCTCCGATTTCTATGGAAATTTCCTCCCCATCCCGATTCACGGTCTTCTGCGAACGCGCAATCGAAGGGGTCGGCTTTACTGCAGCCCTGAGTACGATATCCGAACCATCACTAAGGCCTCCCAAAATCCCCCCGGCATGATTCGTCTCTTTTGTAATCCTGCCCTTTTTTTCCACCACAAAGGAGTCGTTATTCTGCGAGCCAAAAGAATCTGCCACGGAAAAACCGTCTCCGACCTCTACCCCCTTTACAGCTCCGATGGACATGACAGCCTTT
>JAFVAA010000761.1 GCA_017476305.1 Lachnospiraceae bacterium | reverse complement strand
ACAGAAAGGAAGGGATCCACACCGTAAAAATCCATGCCTAAGCGGTTTGCGACATTGTCAACGAGCACACCAATCGCACCAAGTCCGATGACACCAAGTTTTTTGCCCTTCAATTCGGTTCCCGCAAAATTCTTCTTTGCCTTCTCCATGGTTTTTCCGATGTTCTCATCATCTGCATTGTACTGTACCCACTTGATACCACCGGCAATATCCCTGGCAGCTAAAAGCATGCCGCAAACGACCATTTCCTTTACACCATTCGCATTTGCTCCCGGCGTATTAAACACGACGATTCCCTTATCCGCACATTTATCCAAAGGAATATTATTCACACCGGCACCAGCTCTTGCTACTGCCAGAAGATTGTCGGATAACTCCATATCGTGCATGGCAGCACTACGGACTAAAATCGCCTCTGCTGCATTCACATCCTCTGTCTTCTCAAACTGCTCAGATAACTGATCTAAACCGACCTGTGCGATCGGATTTAAACAATGATAACGAAACATTACGCATTTTCCTCCTCGAACTTCTTCATAAATTCTACTAACTTCTCCACACCCTCTTTTGGCATTGCATTATAGATGCTGGCTCTCATGCCGCCAACCGTACGGTGTCCCTTCAGGTTTACGAACCCTGCTGCAGTCGCCTCCTTTACGAACTTCGCATCAAGCTCCTCATTCCCTGTGACAAAAGGCACATTCATGAGAGATCTGGAAGCAGGCTCTACGGTTCCCTTAAAGAGCTTGCTCTGATCTAAGAAATCATAAAGAAGCTTTGCCTTCTCTTCATTTCTCTTCTTCATTTCAGAAAGACCGCCCATCTTCTTTAACCATTTGAACACCTTGCCACAGATATAGATTCCATAAGCAGGTGGTGTATTGTATAAAGACTCTGCATCTGCATGTGTCTTATAGGTCAGCATCGTCGGTGTACCAGGAAGCGGTGTATCTGTGATCAGATCCTCACGGATAATGACGATTACCACGCCTGCCGGGCCAATGTTCTTCTGCACACCACCATAGATGATGCCGTACTTCGTCACATCGACAGGCTCGGATAAAAAGCAGGAAGAAACATCTGCCACTAAGGTCTTTCCCTTTGTATTCGGAAGCTCTTTAAACTTCGTTCCATAAATGGTATTATTCTCGCAAATATATACATAATCTGCATCTTCAGAAATCGGAAGATCGGAACAATCCGGAATATAAGAAAATGTCTTATCCTCGGAGGATGCAATCTTATTTGCCGTTCCGTATTTCTGTGCTTCCTGCCATGCCTTCTTTGCCCACTGACCGGTCACAATGTAATCCGCTACCTTATTTTTCATCAGATTCATCGGAATCATCGCAAACTGCTGGGAAGCCCCGCCCTGTAAAAACAGAACCCTGTAATTGTCCGGGATGTTCATCAGCTCTCTTAAATCCTTTTCTGCTGTCTTAATGATATCATCATACACCTTCGAACGATGGCTCACCTCCATCACCGACATACCGGAACCCTGATAGTCCATCATCTCCTCTGCTGCTTCCTTTAAAACCTCCTCCGGTAATACCGCAGGACCTGCTGAAAAATTATACACTCTTGCCATTTGTATCTCCTTTCTTGCGTGATTTATCACGCTGTAACTTTCTTACTCAAAATCCTGATCCTCATAATTGATCGTAATATAAACCTCAGAGCCGACTACCCTGACACTCCCTAAAAGAATATTGACCTGATCTTCAAAACGGTGTGGAATATCCTCCTTTACCCCGCTAAATAGCAGCTTTCCATTTTTACTATAGAGCTGAACCTTCGTTCCCCGTTCAAAGCCCTCTAAAAAAATAGCTAATCTTCCCATAGAATCACTCCTTATTCTCTAAGTCGCTTTCATCAAAGCAGTCCTCTAAATTCTTCCCTGGTGCCACCATCGGGAATACCTTATCATCGCTCTCAATGATACATTCTACCACAACCGGGCACCCAAGTTCAACTGCTTCTTTTAAAACAGGCTCCACTTCTTCCTTCTTTGTAATCCGATATGCCTTCACCCCAAGGGCTTCTGCCACCTTCACATAATCCACCTGATCATTTAAAACAGTATGGGAATACCTCTGTCCATAAAATAATGTCTGCCACTGTCTTACCATACCAAGCACATGATTATTAAAGATAATCTCCACAATCGGGATATTGTGTCTCGATGCTGTGGCAAGCTCATTCATATTCATACGGAAGCAGCCGTCTCCGGCAATGTTGATGACCGTTTTATCCGGACACCCCATCTTCGCGCCAAGGCTCGCGCCTAGTCCATATCCCATCGTCCCCAGCCCGCCGGAGGTAATGAGGGTTCTTGGTTTCAAATACTTATAATACTGCGCCGCCCACATCTGATGCTGACCGACCTCGGTACAGATAATTGCATCGGAACCCGTGATTTTATCTAAGGCTTCCATGATATAAGGACCGGTCACACCTTCCTTATGATAGGTCATCGGAAGCGTTTTTTTCCGCTCCTGTACCTTTTCCATCCATTTCTTATGGGACAGCGTTTCGAGCTTCGCATTCATGATATCAAGTACCGATTTGATGTCGCCAATGATACTGATATCTACCATCACATTTTTATTAATCTCTGCTTCATCGACATCAATCTGGATGATCGTCGCATTTTTAGCAAAATTCTCCGTATTTCCGGTCACTCTGTCAGAAAATCTGGAACCTATGACCACCAGAGCGTCACATTCCGATACACTCAGATTCGCTGTTTTCGTACCGTGCATTCCGAGCATTCCCACATACCTTTCATGATTTCCCGGAAATGCCCCCTTTCCCATCAGGGTATCTGTTACCGGCGCATCCAGCTTCTCTGCAAACTCCATGACTTCCCTGTCTGCACCTGCACTCACGGCACCGCCGCCGACGAAAATCATCGGTTTTTCTGCGCTTCTTAACACCTTTAATGCTTCTTCAATAGAAGCCTCTTCGATTTTTTCCGTAGACCGCGGAATAATCTTCGGAATCTCTTTTTCATACTCCGTTTTATCTGAAGTGGCATTTTTTGCAATATCCACAAGCACAGGTCCCGGTCTTCCCTTTTTTGCGATTTCAAATGCACGCCGGATGGTTGGAGCCAGACTTTCCACATCCTTCACGAGGAAGCTGTATTTCGTGATCGGCATCGTCACACCTGCGATATCCGTTTCCTGAAAGGAGTCCTTTCCGAGGAGGGAAAGACCGACATTACAGGTGATTGCCACCATCGGCACGGAATCCATATAGGCTGTAGCAATCCCTGTCACGAGATTGGTCGCTCCCGGACCACTGGTCGCAAAGCACACGCCCACTTTCCCTGTCGCTCTCGCATATCCGTCTGCTGCATGGGCAGCTCCCTGCTCGTGCGAGGTCAGGATATGGGTAATCTCATCCTGATGCCTGTATAGCTCATCATAGATATTTAAGATGGCACCACCCGGATACCCGAACACTGTATCCACTCCCTGCTCCTTCAAGCATTCAATCACAATTTCCGAACCTGTTAATTGCATGATATTTCACCTCTAATTCTTAGGAACCGTTAATCATTAACCCTTCACTTTGTCGTCTACAGTGCTTACGTTTATGGTACTGCAGGCGACAAAGTGTTAAAAGTAATTAATGAACTGTTCTTATTTATTTTCAAATAATCCATAAAGAAACTGTTACAAAATAGCTGGTATTGAGATTTTTAATTAGCTGGACTTATGATATCTGCAAAAAATCCATATATGAAAGATTTTTTGCAGATATCATTTAGTCCAGGTTATTAAAAAACGATATACTAATCAAGCTTTAAAATCGCACCCTTATCCGCAGAAGTCACCATCTTCGCATATCTTGCCAGATATCCGGTCTTTACCTTTGGCTCCTTCGGCACGAACTTCTCCCTTCTCTTCGCAAGTTCCTCATCCGAAACCTTGACATTGATCGTATTCGCCGGAATATCGATTGCAATGATATCGCCCTCCTCGATCCGACCAATCGGACCGCCTGCTGCTGCCTCCGGGGAAACATGTCCAATGGAAGCCCCCCTTGATGCACCGGAAAATCTTCCGTCGGTAATCAGAGCCACACTGGAGCCAAGTCCCATACCGGCAATCGCAGAGGTAGGATTTAGCATCTCACGCATACCAGGACCGCCCTTCGGTCCTTCATAGCGAATCACGACAACATCTCCCTCGACGATTTT
>JAFVAA010000760.1 GCA_017476305.1 Lachnospiraceae bacterium | reverse complement strand
GACCTTCGGAGAGGGAAAGCTGGGGCATTTTCTCTATCCGGGGGCGCATTATGCCGGTAAGGTCTTTATCGAGGAGATAGGCTTTCCGAAGGAAGCATTGGAAAAAACAGCACCGAAACATTTTTTCTATCATCCAGAAGATGTCAAAGAGCTGTTTCCAAAGCGAATCCCAAACAGTCATAAGGGCAGTTATGGAAAGCTTTTGGTGATTGCGGGTTCGGAAGACATCAGCGGGGCGGCCTTTTTTGCGGCAAAGGCAGCTTATCTGATGGGCTGCGGGCTTGTAAAGGTGGTGACACATGAAAATAACCGTTCTATGCTTCAGGAAAAGCTGCCGGAAGCACTTCATGCGTTTTACGGAAAACGTATGTTTCGTGAAAACGAGGATGGGGAAGAAGGTATACCGGATTTGCGGGAGGATATTTCATGGGCATCTGCAGTCGTCACAGGACCAGGGCTTGGTACGGATGCGGCTGCAAAAGCACTTTTGGCACAAGTACTTGAAATCAGGGATAAGCCTGTGCTTATCGATGCGGATGGAATCAATCTTTTGGCAGGAGAGGAACGTTATGTGAAAAACGGAGAGCTTTTTCTGCCGGAAAACTTCATTTTAACGCCACATATGCTGGAAATGAGCAGGCTGACCGGCACACCTTTAGCGGAACTGAAGGCGCATCCTTTGGAGTATGTGAAAAAGACGAGGGAGGGAGCGGTTTTCGTGCTAAAGGATGCACGCACACTCGTTTCAGACGGGGAATGGGTGTATGTCAATGTCTCCGGAAACAGTGCTTTGTCAAAGGGAGGCTCCGGGGATGTGCTTAGCGGCATGATTGGCGGACTTTTGGCAAGAGGAGTGGAAAGATTTTTAGCGGCAGCTTTGGGAGTGTACCTGCACGGATTGACAGCAGAGGAATATATTAAGGATAGAAGTTCTTCTTCTATGCTTGCCTCGGATATTTTGGAAATGCTGCCAAGGGTGCTGCCTTAGGAACTAATCCTACGATAAAACAGGTGCTTAAGGACAGTTCCTTAGGATGGTTATGGGAAAATGGGATGAAGTTAGATTAGAATGCTTTCATGAAAGAATTTATCAATAACGAAACAGGAGAGGAACAATGAAGAAAGAGATAAGAAAATATTACAGGGTACAGGCAAATATCAATTTAGATGCGATTTATGAAAATGTAAAAAATGCGAAAAAGCTTCTAAAGCCGGGAACAAAATTTATGGCGATTATCAAGGCGGATGGATATGGTCACGGGGCGGTTCCCCTGGCAGAAACGATTGATGAACTGGTAGACGCTTATGGAATTGCCATTTTAGAAGAGGGCGTGGAGCTCAGGAAAGCCGGAATGAAAAAGCCGATGCTGATTTTAGGCTATACGGCACCGGAGCAGTATCCGGATATGATCCGGTATGAGATTGCCACTGCAGTATTTACGCTAGAGATGGCAAAAGAGATTTCAAAATGTGCGGTGGAAATGGGGAAAAATGCGAAAATCCATATCAAACTGGATACCGGGATGAGCCGGATCGGGTTTTCGATTTCCGAAGAAAGTCTGGAAAAGATAAAGGAGATTGCGAAGCTTCCGGGTATTCAGATCGAAGGGTGCTTTTCCCACTTTGCCCGAATGGATGAGACGGATAAGACAAAGGCGATGGAGCAGTTTCGAAAATTTCAGGAATTTACACAGAAAATGGAGGCAGCAGGAGTCTCCATTCCGGTGAAGCATATCTCAAACAGTGCCGGAATCATGGAAGCACCGGAGGTACATCTTGATATGGTGCGGGATGGAATCTGCCTTTACGGTCTTTATCCTTCGGAAGATGTACAGAAGGAGCGGCTGCCTTTGATTCCGGCAATGGAGATGAAGGCATATATTTCCTATGTAAAGGAGCTGCCGG
>JAFVAA010000759.1 GCA_017476305.1 Lachnospiraceae bacterium | reverse complement strand
GGGGGATTTTATAAAAAATGGAATCTGAAAGCCTTATATTTACTGGCTTAGAGATTCCGAGAGATTATGACTATAAAAAGGAGGAGACTGATATAAATGATGATTCCAGATATGGACAGTATAAAAAAATTAAAACAAGACATAGAAAACAAACTGAATGCAATCGAATTAGAGGAAGCAGGACGGTTAATTTCAGAATATGAAAAAATGGCCCCAATGGATATGGAGTTGATTACTTATAAAACGCTGTATTATTTATATGAAAATGAGCTTGAGCAGGCAATACAATATGCGCGTTCAGGAGTACGCCGATATCCGATGAATGGGGATATGTATTATAATCTTGCCAACGTTTATGAGGCAAAAAATGAACTGTTATCTGCATGTAAAAATTATACGAAGGCCCAGCTGATCTATGAGTATGCAGAAGACGAGAAATGGCGGTTTTTATGCATAAAAGAAACTATGGATAGTTTGTGGGATAGAATTGATGAGATATTAACGCAGACCAGACAGATAGGGGACAATGCTTATGCTCAGAAAGTGCAACAATATGCAGAACGACAAAAAACATATTTTGGATTAGTGAACAGCAGCTACAGAAGCTGTGATCAAATTGTAGGCAGGTATCATTGGATCAGTGATTATGAAAAGAAGTATGTAGGCGTATACAGAACTGCCGTATTGAATTTTGTGGGAGAAAATAATTGGGATGTGATCCACATAAAAGGAGAATTTTTGACTGTTGAAGAAGGGACACATTACAGCATTGGAGGAACTGCAGAGGAGTATCTTCTTCCCATTGCGGTAGAGCAGGAAAATACAGTTCATGATTTTATGCAAGAGGACAAAAAATATCAAATTTTGCAGAGACGGAATAAACAATTCAATTACTATAGAGTAAAACAGGGAACAGAGGTTGTCTCCAGTCAAAAAGGATATTATGGAAAACCGATCCCATTAGGGCATGATGGGAAAAGGAAAAAACTGGTATTGAATATTTTCGCAGACGGATTGTCGCAGGAAATACTCGATGGGAAGAATTTTGCACAAATCATGCCGCATACCTATGCTTTTTTCAGGAGAGGAATGATTTGTACACAAGCGTACAGTTCGGCAGAATGGACATATCCCAGTCTTGCAAATTATGTGACCGGACTGGATACAGTGCATCATATGATGTTTCACAATCAACTGGATGGTACGCTGCCGGAGGAGGTTCCTACACTGGCGGAGTATTTTCAAGAGGCGGGATACTATACAGCAAAGGTGGATGGTGAATGGAGAAGCGTCCCGTGTTATGGACATTGTAGGGGATATGACAGATATGTATATCAAAACCCCATGCTGGGCTCCAGAGGGGAAATTCAGATTGCAGATATCATAGAGCATTTGGAAGGATTTAAAGATACGGATCAGTTTTTGTGGATGTGTATCGGAGATTTGCATGATGTGGCAGATGGTTTTGAACTGCCTGTTGGTGTCCAGACAGCACTGAATCTGGAGGAACGTGTGATAGAGGACATAGGAGAGACCTCTGTGAAGCAGGCGGCCAGCGAGAATAAAATCAAGGCTTTTAAGAAGATGGCTTCTCATGTAGATATATGGCTGAATGCAATCTATACTTATATTGAAGATCATTATTCCGATGATGAGATTATCATCAGCTTATTTGCAGATCATGGACAGGGATATCTGATTCCGGCGGGTGGCAAATTATTGAGTAAAGAGCGTGCGAAGGTGGCATTTATGTTCCGGGGAGGACTTTCTGCGCAGATCAGTGATGAGATTATTTCTTCCAGTGATTATATTAGCATTATGTGCAAATTGGCAGGGATTCCCATGAAGGATGTGGAGACGATGACGAACTTGCCGGTCTGCTTTGGTGGAGAGAAGGAAAGAGAGTATGCGCTGTGTGAAAGCCTTCATCCGAAGGATCCATACTATGCGACGTTTTTTACAAAGGAAAACACGATTTATTTTGAAAATGGAACACCTACTGGGGAGGATGGAAGGTTTGAATTGAAGGACTATACGCTGAGCATCGAGGATCTGCAGGGGAATGCGGTAGAGGATGAGGATTTGTATCAAAAATATATGGATATTGTGATGGAGCATATTGCACCGTTAATTATATATTAGGAAGGCTTTATGGCGAACTGGAGATTATTATGGTAAAGAGAAATATTTTATTAAATCCGGGACCGTCCACGACAACGGATACGGTCAAGATGGCACAGGTAGTGCCGGATATCTGCCCCAGAGAACAGGAATTTGTTTCTTTAATGAAAGGCCTGAGAGAGGATCTGGTCAGAATCGTGCATGGAAATACAGATAAATACACATCCGTGCTATTTTGTGGTTCCGGGACGATAAACATAGATGTCTGTCTGAATTCGCTGCTTCCACAGGGAAAAAAGATTTTAATCGTGAATAATGGAGCTTACAGTGCGAGGGCGGTGGAAGTCTGTGAGTATTACGGCTTGGATCATATCAATCTGGAATTTCCGGTGGATCAGCTGCCGGATCTGGATGCTGTGGAAAAGGTTTTAAGGGAGAATCCGGATATTGCTCTGGTGCATACCACGCATAATGAGACGGGAACCGGGATTTTAAATCCGATCCGGGAGATCGGAGCGTTGGCACATGCATATGGAGCGGTTTTCACGGTGGATACCACGTCTACCTATGCCATGCGTCCGATTGATATCGAAAAGGACAATATTGATTTTTGTATGGCTTCTGCACAAAAGGGACTGATGGCGATGACGGGG
>JAFVAA010000758.1 GCA_017476305.1 Lachnospiraceae bacterium | reverse complement strand
GATGTCATATCAATTTTTGCACGGAGCACATGGGAACCATCCGCAAATTCTCCATTTTTCATCCGTTCAAACAAATCCAGATTTTCTTCTACAGAGCGTTCTCTGTATGGGCTGTCCTTTCCAGGTGTCTTTAAGGTTCCACGGTATTCTCTGATTTCCTCAGCGGACAAATCACAAACAAAGGCTTTTCCCTTTTTAATCAGCTTTACAGCATATTCATACATCTGCTCAAAATAATCTGAAGCATAAAAAACCTTTTCCGGATCGAGATCGCCACAGATCCATTTCACATCCTCCATGATAGAATCTACAAACTCTGTATCCTCCTTCGTAGGATTCGTATCATCAAACCGGAGATGAAAGTCCCCATGATATTCCTT
The DNA here is from genome assembly GCA_017476305.1 of Lachnospiraceae bacterium. Classification (GTDB taxonomy): domain Bacteria; phylum Bacillota; class Clostridia; order Lachnospirales; family Lachnospiraceae; genus Butyribacter. The sequence goes on along the minus strand of JAFVAA010000758.1, from coordinate 6,399 downwards.
TGCCAGTCCCAGGTTCAACAGCATCGATTTGGCATGACCGATGTGAAGATAACCATTCGGCTCCGGAGGAAATCTGGTTACGATCTTTTCGTATTTTCCTTCCTCTAAATCCTTATCAATAATATTCTGAATAAAATTGCGAGAAACAACCTCCTTTTTCTCTGCAGCTTCTTCATTCATATTACTCACAACACCTATCCTCCTTTGAATTTCATTAGGAACTGTCAGGACAGCTCCCTATATAGCAAAACATACTATTTCATAGTATAGCATATTTTCTTCAAATAGGAAAGAAAAATTTTTTATGAACTCTTTTGCATAATTTCAAAGAAACGGGAAACATTATACTTGAATCATCCTATCAGACATTCTCTGATAGAAATGATATATCGAAGGAACCGTTCATGATCTGCCTGTGTAAATTATGAACAGTTCCTGAATAAAATGGAGGGATACCTGTGAAGCTATTAGATTATATTTTACTGACCCTTATCATTGTAGGTGCGATCAACTGGGGACTGATAGGCTTTTTGCAGTTCGATCTGGTAAGAGTGCTTTTCGGAAACATGAGTACCTTATCCAGGATCATCTATGGTTTAGTCGGAATCGGCGGACTCTATGCGATCAGCTACTACGGCAGAATCCGTGAAAATTTCGGAAACTAAACGCATTCCTTAAAAAGCCGGGAAAAAAGGTTTTTGGCGCACCAAAAAGGACAGGCTGAAAGTCAGCTTGTCCTTTTCCTTTACTTTTCCATTGCCAAAAGATGTGTCATCTGTGTATACAGATCGACCGCTCCCGCCGCCCGTAACACTACGGAAACATATTGTTTGTCATCCGGTCCTTTCGAATACAGGATCAGACAGGAGCCCGCCATAGCAGTAGTTCCCGTTTTCCCGCCGATTACCGTCACCCCGTCCGGTGCCACAGCCGTCCCCAGAAGATATCTGTCCGTCGAAGTAAAATACAGGGATTTTTTCTTCCCGTCCTTTCCTTGGAACTTCGCCGTATAATCCGCATGGTTGATGATATCTAAAAAGAGCTCGTTCTTTAAAAGCTGATGAAAGATCAGATACAGATCATATGCCGTAGTATAATGAGCATCATCGTGCAGTCCATGTGGATTGACAAAGTGCGAATGCACAGCACCTAACCGTTTCATTTCAGAATTCATCATCTCTGCAAAGGCTTCGACATCCCCCGCTACATGCTCTGCAATCGCGATTCCCGCATCATTTCCGGAACGAATCAGGAAGGAATATAAAAGATCCCTTAATACGATTTCATCCCCCTCCATAAATCCACATTTCATCGCCCCCGGCTCTGTAATATGGGAAGCATTATAGCTGACCGTAACCACATCATCCAGATCTGCATACTTTAATGTTACATAAGCCGTTACGATCTTCGTAATGCTTGCAGGATAGATCTTTTGGTAGATATTATGTGCATACAGCATTTTTTTATCGGTATCATTGATCATCATGGATGCCTTTGCAGTCATCACGGGATCTGTCTTTTTCGTCTGTTTCTTTTTGGGAATCACACAAATCCCATCTGACAAATAGGATGCTGTATAGCTTTCCATGCTGCTTCCGGATAAAATCTCCGGAGAGTGGATCTCATACTCCAAAAGCATGGACTCCTCTTCTGTACTACAACCGGTCAGACCAAACAGCACTCCAAAAAACACACACAGAAAAAACAAAGGGCTCCATTTTGACCGTCTGTCAAATCTTTTATACTCCCTATCAGAAAGCTTCATTCTCATCATTTTCCTCTTTTTTCAAAATTTCACGCCACTCCAGATATCCCCGGTCAAGTGCTTTGATGAGAAGCTCTGCAGTCGCAAGATTCGTTGCAAATGGAATATTATAGGTATCACACAAACGAATCGCATTATATACATCCGGCTCATGTACCTTTGGTGACAATGGATCCCGAAGGAAAATCACCATATCAATCTGATTATGCTCAATCTGGGAAGCCAACTGCTGTTCTCCCCCCAAATGTCCCGCCAGATACTTATGGACCGTCAGATTCGTAACCTCCTCGATCAACCTTCCTGTCGTACCTGTTGCATAGATATCATGTTTGCTCAGAATCCCCCGATACGCAATCGCAAAATTCTGCATCAGTGTCTTCTTTGCATCATGTGCAATCAGTCCAATATTCATTTTTTCTTTCCCCCTAACTTACCAATACTCTTCTCCAAATCAAACAAAAAACAGATCTTTTCTATAATTCCAGATCAAAATCAATTTCAGGTGCAATGCTGCCGCTTCCGGAAGAATTTCGCATTGAAAACCCTCCCTTGCTTGATTTCGCAGGCTGAATACAAATGTTCATGACAAAGCCGATCCCCATCATCGACGAAAGCATGGAACTGATTCCCTGACTCATAAACGGCAGTGGAAGCCCGGTATTTGGAAAAATACGTGTCACCACACATATATTTACAAATAACTGAAATGAAAACATGGATGCCACCCCAATGGCAATCAGTCTCCCTGTATAATCCTGCGCCTTTCTCGCAATCATCAAACATCGGAAAATAATAAACGCAAATAGTAACAATATCATACAACATCCAAAAAATCCGAATTCCTCTCCTACCACTGCCCAGATAAAATCGCTTTCCCTCACCGGTATGTTTGCACTCGTGTACACTCTTGAAGTGGTCGCTTTTCCCCCATCCTGTATAAATTTCCCGAGAAGTCCTCCTGATGAAATTGCACGAAGCGCTTTATTCTGCTGTAAATTCAACTGTCCCGGATCATTATCCGGATGAAGCCATGCCATGATTCGGTTATACTGATATGACTTTAAAATCAACTGATACGGCTGCTGGATATACCAAAACATTACGAGTGATATAGGTATGCTCAGAATAAAAACCGGTGCCAATATCCTGTAGCTCACCCCTGCCACGATCATGACCACACACATGATAAAAAATATCACCAGACTGGAAGACAGATCCGGCTGTGATAAAATCGCATACATCGGAACCAGAGTCACCGCTATCGCTATGATAAAAGTACTGATCCGGTCGAGACGCGCACGAAGCTTCGTAAAAAACATGGCAAGAGATAGAATAAACAGGATTTTCATAAGCTCCGAGGGCTGAAAGGTAATCCCGAAAATCTTTACCCATCGGTAAGTATCCGTATTATTATCTGTGCCAATTGGCGATTTTACCGCTAATGTAAGCAGGATTCCGACCACATAATATATAATCACGAAATGACACACAAAATGATAATCGAGAATCGAAAGAACCGCCACGATAACAATTCCTACCACCATTCCAAACAGCTGATTTCTCAGATAATCCATACCATGACTCTCACCGCCCGCACAACGCACTGCAAATAAACCAATCAGGCATAAAATGATCACTGCTATCAGCAAAAAAAAGTCATATTTTCTCCAATCATATTGTTTAATCTTTTTTTTCATTCCATGCCTCCAAGCGTCCTTACCTGTTTCCCCCTGTTTCCCCTTTTTCCGTACTTTTCCTTTCCGGATCGTTCATTTCCTGTCAGCTTCTTTTTCGAAAATTGCTGGAATCCTCCCTGATCGGAATATTCGCCAAAAGTACATTTACTGTTTCCGAGGAATCCTCCAGCTCCGTTTTTGTGAGTTTAATATCCAGTCCCTCTCTGTCAATATTCAGATACTTCGAAATCACAGCTACGATCTCCATCTTTAGCTGCTCCATGACTTCCGGAGAACATACTGCGCGGTCAGAGGTAATCGCAAGCCTTAATCTGTTTTTGGCAACATCGCTGCTGTTCTCGGAGCCTTTAAAAAAGTTCGATATAAATCCCATAGTTTGCCTCCATATGACTCATACTTATCATTACGTTTCTCACTATTTTTTAAAGATAGCTTTGAATTTTTCAAAAAAGCTCTTTGTCTCCTCTAAATCCAAGAAAGGAACCTCCTCACCGAGTACACGTTTACAAATATTCATATAAGCTTTTCCGGCCTTTGCGTCAGAACCTACCAAAGGTTCACCGGTATTCGTCGCAATGACGATCTGCTCATCGTCCGGAACCACACCGATCAGATCAATGCCCAAAAGATCTACTACATCATCACTGGAAAGCATATTTCCCTCTCTGACCATATCAGTACGCAGACGGTTGACGATCAGATGATTATCTCTGATATCATTTGCATCCAAAAGTCCAATGATACGATCCGCATCACGAACTGCAGATACCTCCGGAGTCGTCACGATCAGCGCACGGTCTGCCCCTGCGATCGCATTTTTAAATCCCTGCTCGATTCCTGCAGGACAATCCATCAGTATGTAATCAAATTCATCCCGCAGCTCATCTGCAAGCTTTTTCATCTGCTCCGGGGAAACAGCAGTCTTGTCCTTTGTCTGCGCAGATGGTAACAGGTAAAGATTCGGGTATCTTTTATCTTTGATCAGTGCCTGCTTGATTCGGCAGGTATTTTCCACTACATCCACCAAAGTATATACGATACGGTTTTCAAGCCCCATGACCACGTCCAGGTTACGAAGTCCTATATCCGTATCGATCAGAACAACCTTTTTTCCCAGCATAGCCAGACCTGTCCCGACATTTGCCGTCGTCGTCGTCTTTCCTACGCCACCCTTACCAGATGTGATTACAATAACCTCTCCCATAATAGCTTATCCTCCTAAATGAATATATTATTAACTCTAATTTTTTATTATAGCAAATATTTCCAAAAAAATCTATAACCTGATGTCATTCATAACATCTTTATCCAAAGGTTCAATATAAATATTCCCCTCCAGCCAAAATGCGATCTTCGTTTCCTTCATCCGGTTCTTCTCCGGTTTATCCGGGGACCTGGCAATCGTATCCGCGATCCTTATCTGTATCGGCTGCATATCCAGTGCCACAACAAAGGCATTTGTATTTCCATCGGATCCGGCGTACGCATTTCCCTTTAAAGCACCTAAAATGACAATATTTCCTTTGGAAACCACCTTTGCCCCCGGCTTTACATCTCCTATGATGATGATACTGGTCTCGACATCCAGGACCTGTCCGGAGCGAAGGCTCCCTTTAAAAAACTGCCCGGTATTGGCTTCCTTGGCAAGCAGAGTACGTTCCATCGACTGACGGAAGGATTTTTCCATCAAAGGATCCTCCTCCATAATGCAGACAATATTTAAGTCACAATGTCTGTGAATGATATCGACCAGCTCCAGCTTTTCTTCCTCCGAAAGCCTACGTCCCTGAAAAGTGATCGCTTTCTGGGCAGCATCCAAAAATTCAGCGGAAGTCCTGAATTTTTCTGCTACGTCTAACTTCAACTCATCATAGCCCGTCTTATCATCCAATACAAGAATGATCCCGGATCTGGTTCCCTTCATCACAACTGAATTTTTCATCTGATTCCTCCATTTCTGTAAACTGTCAAAAGATAAGCCCTAGTACTAGTCTACCTGATTTGTGCTGACTTCCGGCATCTTCACTTTTCCGGATACCTTTTTCTTATCCTTATCAAAGTAATATTTATATACATCTCGTGCTATCTGTGCAGCATTCGCCGATGAATATCCATTTGGTATAACACACGTAACAGAGATTTCCGGATTTTCATAAGGTGCATAGGACATAAAATACGCATTGTTCGCATGATATGCATTTAACTGCGCCGTACCGGTTTTTCCTGCCACCTTCACATCGAGGCTGCTATACATGCCCCGCTCTGCACTATTTGGTCCGTTTGCCACCAGATACATTCCCTGATGGATATTATCCCATGTCGTGCTTGAAATAGACACTTTATTCCGAACCTTTGCTTTATTCTTCAGCACGGTTTTTCCATTGATGTCAACGACCTTCTTTAACAGCGTAAGATCATAGCAGGTCCCGCTATTGGCAACGGTCGTCACATATCTGGCGATCTGTGACGGAGTATACGCATGGGTAGCCTGTCCAATCGCCGAACGGACGACGTCTGTTTTGGAAAATTTGGGATTGATCTCCGAAAGCTCTACACCCGATTTTTCCGTCAGTCCGAACATATCCGCATACTTTTTTAATCTGGCAAGTCCCTTTTTATCGCTCACGGTATTCTTTTTCTCATTTCCATATCCCAGACGGAAGCCTACCGTATAGAAAAAGTAGTTGCAGGAGGCCTCAATCGCCGTCGAAACCCTTAGAGAACCATGACCTGCCTTTTTCCAGCATCTCGGAGAAGGATTGATATGGGTAAATTTCACCTTATCGTAGATCACGGTACCCGGCGCGATGACTCCCTCCTCCAGACCGGCTACTGAAGAAACGATCTTAAAAGTCGAACCCGGAGCCAGCTCCTGCTGGACCGGACGGTTCAGGAGCGGTGAGGAGGCTGCCTGTGTCAGATAGCTGTAAAAATACT
>JAFVAA010000757.1 GCA_017476305.1 Lachnospiraceae bacterium | reverse complement strand
GGGCTGTATAGTGGCATTTTTAGAAAACTATCCGGTGAAGAACTGGGTCTTGAACAGCTGTTCGAAGGAGTTTGCAGAGAATATGTTAGGTGTGCTGCATCCGAATTTCAGTGATATATCGGAGAAGGTCAGAGAATATTTTGATTTTTATGATCCGCTCGATGAGGTGAATGAGAAATTTAATGTTATGGATATGATCAGGGGCACTGTTAAGGATGTTTAACATACTTTAAAATCATATGAATTTTGACAAAAGAGGTGAAAGAAGAGTGGTTGAGGCTGTCCGGAGGATAAAAAATATTTATTCCAGATTTGGTGATGAATTATCAGAAGATATTTTTTCATCCCGCTTATTGTATAGCATTTCGGGAGACTTTATGCATATAGAAAACATGCTTGATCGTACAGTACGTAATAGCGTGATATGGATAGATTTATGTGAACGGCTGAAAGGAATGAAAGATACAAAGACTGTATTGTTTGGCAATGGTATTTGGGGAGAGATTATGCTGCGTGAGTTTCCGGATCATCCATGGGAATGCATTATAGATAATGCCCCTAAGACATCAAAAAATGGTAAGTATACAGTAGATCATGCAGATACATTCTTTAGGCAGTACAGGGGAGAGATCGTAGTAATTTCATCATACAAAAACAGGGATGCAATGTTGGCACAGTGTGCAGATTATGGCGTGCCGGAGGAAAAGATTGTTGATGCAGGTAAAGTTATGTATGAATTGACAGAGGGAAAAATTTATTTTGACGAAACCGTACCGAAAGACCTGAAGGATGGACTATTCATAGATGGCGGCTGTTATGATGGGACAAACACGGAGTGTTATATTAAAAAATGTCATGGACGTGCGGCCTGCTTTGAACCGGATGAAAAGAACATAAGCAAAATCACTGAAAAACTGGCTGCTTATGACGGAAGTTACAGGATAATCCCGAAAGCATTATGGAGCATTGAGACCAAAGTGAATTTTTCTGTAGAAGGCAGCCTGGGGTCTCATATCACAGATGACAATACGGCGGGAAAAGGAGTAGAAGCTGCATCCATTGATACAGAAATTGGTGCAGAACCAGTGTCACTGATCAAGTTGGATATTGAAGGTGCAGAGCTGGAAGCATTAAGGGGAGCAAAAGAAACCATAATGAGATATAAGCCGGTTCTTGCAATCAGTATATACCACAAACTGGAGGATATACTGACGATCCCGCAATATATTTTGGAACTGGTTCCTGAATACAGGCTTTATTTAAGGCACTATTCATTTTCAGATTACGATACTGTCCTATATGCTGTTATTTGATGGTGAGGTGATTGGAATGAAATATCTTTTGTTTGGAACAGGAGATTATTACGAACGGTATAAAAAGTGGTTTCTTTCGCAGGATGTGCTGGCACTAATGGATAATTCCACGGTGAAGCAGGGATTGACGATTGATGGGATAGAGGTAATGTCACCGGAAGAAGCAGCGAGGCTTCCTTATGACAGGATTGTTATTCTGAGTTTTTATTATCTTGAGATGCGGAATCAATTGCTTTCGATGGGGGTGGCTGAAGACAGGATCTTTCATTTTTATGATTTGTTCAGGTTAATGTCAGAGCAGAGGGATAAGAGGGAAATCAGATACTGGGAGTCCAATGAAGTAGTCTGT
>JAFVAA010000756.1 GCA_017476305.1 Lachnospiraceae bacterium | reverse complement strand
TAAAAGCACACATACCTTCGTCGCCTTACCGATGCACACCGGCAGCACACCGGTCGCCTCCGGATCCAGGGTTCCCGTATGACCGATCTTCTTTTGATTTAATATTCCCCGAAGTTTCGCCACCACGTCATGTGAGGTATATCCGGCCTCTTTATAAATATTTAAAATACCGTCCATCGTTCACCTCCCATTGCTGTTCAGAGCAGGAATGCACAGAACAAAAGTCCCTTGCCGCCCTGCATTTACGACCTGATATTCTTCCATTTCCAAAGGAGCTGCACCCGCAGCACAGGCAGTTCGCAGCTATGCCCTCATCTGCGGCTCTATGTGCTTCGTCAGATTATTAAAGACATCATGAACCGAACCCTGCATCGTACAGCCTGCCGCCTTTTTATGACCGCCGCCGCCAAAATATGCAGCCACCTTGCTAACGTCTACATAATCATTGGAACGCATGCTCACTTTATATTTCTGATCATCGATTTCGTGTAAAAGAATTGCTACCTCTACCCCTCTGGTCACACGCATCTGCTCCACGATCCCGTCAATATCCTCTGTCTTTGCTTCATAGAACTCTAACATTCTCCTGGTAATCGAAGCCACAATGATCTTTCCATCCATCACGCGCATGCTTCCGAGCAGAGTTCTTCCCAAAAGCTGTGTCTGCGTATAGGTTCTTTCATAAAAGCATTTATCAATATATTCCCAAAACGGAATTCCTGTTTCTATCAGTCTCCCCGCGATCTCATGTGTCCTCCTGGATGTATTGGAATAACGGAATACACCCGAATCAAAAATAATCCCTATGTAGAGCGGAATGGCAATTTCCTTATCAATCATGTTCTCATCCATCAGCCCATAGAGCACTTCACAGGTAGAGCTCGCCTCCGGCTCAATATAGTTCTCTCCGGCATATGCTCTGTTGCTGATATGATGATCGACGCAGATCGTTTTTTTCGCCCGGTAAAACAGAGGCTCCACATCCCCTAACCGGTCTGTGGTACTCGAATCCAGTGCGATGAACAGATCTACCTCCTTTTCCTCTGCCTCGTATGAAACAATTTTCTTTTCATCTAAGAACTGAAATACCTCAGGAAGCGTTTCCAGATATACTTCAATCTGTTTCTCCGGAAAAATCTTCTTCAGATACAGATATGTCGAGAGACAGGAACCTACACAATCCCCGTCCGGCCTTACATGACCGGCAATTAAAATACTCTCCGCATCCCTTGCTATTTCCTTTAAATCACTCATATATCCTCTTCTCCCTCCTGAAGATCTGACTCCATGCTTTCTGTATGGCCATGGCTGATCTCATCGATCTTTTTCGACATAGAAACTCCATACTCTATGGAATCGTCCATAACAAAAGTAAGCTCCGGTGTATTTCTCATGTTCAGATTTTTTGCCAGACAGGAGCGGATATGGGAAGACGCACTTTTTAGTCCTGCCTCCGTCTTTTTCTTCTCCTCCTCATCGCCAAGCACACTGACATACACCTTCGCATACTTTAAATCTGCCGTCACATCCACAGAGACCACAGATGTCATCGGATGAATTCTCGGATCTTTGATGTCATATGCAATGATTCTGCTGAGTTCACGCATCACCTCTCCATTCATCCTCGAATATTTTATACTATTTCTTCTCATAAACACGGTACTCCTCATTTTATTCATTCCGGTCTGATGTGTAAAAAATGCTGTTCCTGTTTTTCCACAGGCAGTGCACCAGAACCAAAATCACTATCTCGGCACCTCGACCATGATATAAATTTCCACCTGATCCTCGACCTCGATATCATGAAAGCCTTCAAACACCAGACCACATTCATAGCCTGCTGCCACTTCCTTCACATCATCCTGGAAGCGTTTCAGGGACGCAAGCGCACCCTCGAAGATCTGCTCTCCGGCTCTGCTGATACGCACCTTAGAGCCGCGAACCACCTTACCATCCAGTACATAGGAACCGGCAATCGTACCCACGCCGGATGCCTTGAAGATCTGACGCACCTCTACATGACCGATGACCTGCTCTTCATACTCCGGATCGAGCATTCCCTTCATTGCCGCCTCGATATCCTCAATCGCATTGTAGATGACACGGTACAGACGTACATCCACCTTCTCGCGTTCTGCGATCTCCTTTGCCGTATTATCCGGACGGACATTAAATCCTATGATAATCGCATTGGACGCACTGGCAAGAGAAACATCGGACTAATTGATCGCACCTACACCACCATGGATAATGCGTACTGCCACTTCGTCATTGCTAAGCTTTAAGAGGCTCTGCTTGATTGCCTCTACGGAGCCCTGTACATCTGCCTTCACAATGAGATTCAGCTCCTTGATATTGCCCGCCTGGATCTGGGAGAATAAGCCGTCTAACGTCAGCTTTGACTTCGTCTCATCTAAAAGCTTCTCCTTGCCCTGATTAATATAGATATCCGCAATATTTCTAGCTTCCTTATCATTTTCCGTCGCCATGAAAATTTCACCAGCATCCGGAACGGCATGAAGACCTAAAATCTCAACCGGAGTGGACGGAGTTGCTTTCGTGAGCCTCTGTCCCTTTTCATTCATCATCGCACGAATCTTACCATAGGCAGCACCTACTGCAATATGATCCCCTACTCTCAGGGTACCCTTCTGCACGAGCACCGTAGCCACAGGACCACGTCCTTTATCCAACTGTGCCTCGACTACGACACCTCTTGCCTTTCTGTTCGGGTTCGCCTTCAACTCTAAAACCTCTGCGGTCAAAATAATCATCTCCAGAAGCTGATCTATTCCCTCCTTGGTATGAGCAGAAACCGGAACAAATACCGTGCTGCCGCCCCAGTCCTCTGCCACCAGCTCATGCTCCATGAGCTCCTGTTTTACTCTCTCTACATTGGCACTCGGCTTATCGATCTTATTGACGGCTACGATGATCTCTACTCCTGCAGCCTTTGCATGGTTGATCGCCTCTACCGTCTGCGGCATCACACCATCATCTGCTGCTACCACGAGAACAGCGATATCCGTAGACTGTGCACCACGCATACGCATGGAAGTGAATGCCTCATGTCCCGGAGTATCTAAAAAGGTGATCTTTTCTCCACCAATCTCCGTCATATAGGCACCGATATGCTGCGTGATACCACCTGCCTCCTTATCTGTCACATGTGCTTCACGAATGGCGTCAAGAAGCGACGTCTTTCCATGATCGACGTGCCCCATGACACAGACCACCGGAGGACGTTTTTTCATCAGTGCCTCATCCTCTTCATCCTCCTTGAGGATTTCCTCGATCAGATCCACTTTTTCTTCCAGCTCTGCGATACAGTTATACTCCAAAGCAATTTCCTCTGCCTCTTCAAAGGTAAGCTCGTGATTGATCGTTACCACATTTCCTTTCATGAACTGATTTTTAATGACCACAGATGGCTGTACCTTTATCGCATCGGCAAGATCCTTCACCGTCATCTTCTCCGGAAGTGTGATCGTCCGGATACCATCATCCTGTTCTTCTTTTTTCTTTACCGGCTCCGGTTTGATAAAAGCACCCTTTCTGTTCGGATCCTTTTTCTTCTTTTTTCCAGCCTGCTGTCCGAAGAAATCATCATCAAAATCATCCCTGCTCTTATCCTTTCCATAGCGCTGCTTTGCACTTCTGGAATCCTTATTTGCACGCTGCTGGCGGGACTGCTTCACCTCGGACTTCATGCTGTCTAAAGGAGCAGATGCATTTCTTTTGGAATCCCTCTTTCCATTCCCTCCATAATTATTCCCATTTCTTCCATCTTTATTATCACGATCCCTGTTTTCACGATTGTCACGGCCACCCTTCGGAAATCCATTTTGACGTTTTTCCTTTCCGGCCTCTTTTCCGTTACCGCGGGAACCGGAACCCTTCTCATATTCATTCCGTCTTGGCTTTTCGCTTTTCTCCGCTCCCTCTCTTTTCTCTTTCTTTGGAGCTGTAGAAGTCTGTGGCTTCGTACCTGGAGAAGATTTTTCCTGTGCAGAAGCCCTGTCAGTACTTACCGTTTTATCTTCCTTTCCTGTCTTATTTCCCGCAGGATTCTCTTTCTTTGCCTTTTCTTCCTCTCTCTCCTTTACGATTTCCACCGTCTTCTCTTCCTTCACCGGCTCTTCTTCTTTAGCAGGTTCAGCATTTACAGCTTTGGACTTTTCCTCTTTTTCTGTATCAGCTTTTCTCTCCTTTTCGTCTAATGCAGCCCTTCCCTCTGCTGCAGTCTTTCCCTCTGATGCAGCCCTTCCCTCTGCTGCAGTTTTTTCCTTTTTCACCTTTTTCTCGGTTTTTTCAGCCTGTGCTGCCATTGCCTTTTCTCCTGCTTTCAGCGCAGCATTGGCTTCCATCTCTTTTTTATGATAATATTTCATCAAAAATGCGATCGCATCATCTTCTATACTATTCTGTACACTTTTCACCTCAAACCCGTTCTCATTTAAGAGATTTACCAGCTCCTTCCCCTTTAAGTCCGGAAATTTCCCCTGTAAACTGGTTGCTATATCATAAATTCTCATTTTTGCCATACGCTCTAAAAACCTCCATTTGCATTTTTTCTTTGCATTTTTTCTAAAACTGTTTTCGCCATGCCTTCATCAGTTACTGCCAAAGAAGCACGATATTCCTTGCCCAGAGAATGTCCTAAGCTTTCCTTATCCGCAAGCTTTCTGATAGGAACCTCATAAAATTCACACATATTTTTAAACTTTTTCTCTGTATTAGATGATACATCTCCGGCAATCACCACAAGTGCCGCCTCACCGGATCTTACCGCATTCTCTGTCATAAACTCTCCGCTTACCAAATGGCCTGCTCTCTTTGCAAGCCCCAGAAACCGGAGCACATCCTCACTATCCATCACCCTTCATCTCCTTTTCCAGCTCCTGATAGACATTTTCCGGTATCGTCACCTTTAAGGAACGTTCTAAAGCCCTTGTTTTCCTTGCTCTCTGCAGACAGGACACAGAGTTACATATATATGCGCCCCGACCGTTTTTCTTTCCGGTTCTATCTAAAAAAATTTCTCCTTCCGGTGTCAGAATCACTCGAAACAATGACTTTTTTTCCTTTCTCTCTCCACATCCGGTACACTGACGCATGGGAGTCTTTTTTATCCGAACTCCGCCCTTTGTACCCATGACAACACCTCCATCTTTCTAACAGTCTGTAAATCTCCTGTTCCAGAGCCAATTACTCAAATTCTTCATTTGTTTCACACTTGATATCGATCTTATATCCGGTCAGTTTAGCCGCCAATCTTGCATTCTGCCCCTCTTTTCCGATGGCAAGGGACAGCTGATCCTCCGGAACAATGACCTTAGCCGTCTTCTCTTCCTCATTTACCGTAACCAGATCGACTACTGCCGGGCTAAGCGCATGCTTGATCAAGACCCCCGGTTCATCACTCCAGTCAATAATATCGATCTTCTCCCCGCGAAGCTCCTCTACGATCGCATTCACACGGTTTCCATTGACACCTACACAAGCGCCTACAGCATCTACATTTTCATCATGTGCATAAACGGCAATCTTTGTACGGGAACCGGCTTCTATGGAAATGCTCTTGATCTCCACGATGCCATCCTGGATTTC
>JAFVAA010000070.1 GCA_017476305.1 Lachnospiraceae bacterium | reverse complement strand
TTACAATTTTATAGTAATATACTCTAAAAATACCCGCTCCCAAATCATAAATTTTAAACACCTTGCTCCCTGCATAATAGTATGTAGTCCCACCAGACGTATTCAGCCAAACCACCTTTCCATTACGATACTCAAAGATGGCAGAATGAAATCTTACACCATGATCCCAAAGAGGTTCTAATATCATTTCCGGAATCCCATCCGCATTCAAATCCTTTACTGCAAAATACTCTCTGGTCAAATCAAATGTCTCTGTATAAGACTCTCCCGGACGCTTCACAGTCACACTTTTCTTAGAGAGAAAACCCTTATATGCATTTATCGCCTTCTCCCTTGCAGAAGCTGCTTCTGCGTATGGTGTACCATAAGCGGAACCTATACCTGCAAATAGCAGGATAAGCACCATTCCCACTGAAAATAAATTCTGAATTTTTTTCACTATCATAAAACATCTCCTCGTATCTAAAATTTAATTCCTACAAATATCATTTTTCTGGGTATAGCTGACATATCAGATTACTTCCGAATTTTAAAGCTATATTTAGTCCCCAACGCATCGTCCATAGGATTAGGCTCATATTCAACTACAAAATAATACGTTCCCTTTTTCAATGTCAAAGCATCCTTCCCGATATACTTCCCTATACCAGAATCAAAATCATAATTATAGGCAATTTCAAATTCTCCAGCCGCTTTCTTTGTATTCCCTTTTTTGTATATATAATATCTTACCCTGGAAGAAAAATACCGTTCATCTGAAGATTTTATAACAAGCGTTAGTTTTCGCTTTTTTGACACATTAAATTTGAATGCATCATACCAGCAATCATAATAATAACCCGCAGGAGCTTGGTATCGAATCATTGTGTCTTTTCCCGAAAAACTTTCTTTATATAACATTCCTATTTTTATCTTTTTTGCACCAGAAGCCCACCCCTTCGCATATACTTTTTTCATGGGAAGCCCCGCAATCAAAATACTGAAAATAAGCAACATAATCATTATCATTTTTCCATATTTTTTTGCCTTCATAAAATTCCCTCCATATCTCTCTAAAAACACTAAATACTTCTCTCCCTAACTTGAAAAACGGAACCTCATCAGAACCATGATATGGCTCTGATAAGATCCACTCTGATTTTCTACTAATTATAAATGATATCCAAACTACTTTACTTCGTCGTAAATGTCATCCAGTCCCCATAGAAAGTCGTTCCCCACAGTGTCGCCTGAAAACGATAGTAATACTTCGTCCTGCGGTTCAGCCTTACCCCCAGCTCGCTATTGACATTGTACCAGGCATTGATCTGATTTCCGACCGGAATCGGCTTTTCTGTTTTCCCGCCTATATACTGCCAGCTCGCATTATATAAAGCAATTCCTACTCTGCTCACATCCTTGATGGATGCATTCTGAACAGTGATGGTTCTAGACAGGACTGCATTTGTCTGTCCAATCGAATATTTCTTTGCGTAGGCACTAAAATTCACCGTGACAGCCGCATTTGTCCGGAATGACCACGTGGTGCTATAGTACGTCGAACCATTTACTACCGCATAGAACTTATACTGATAAGCTGCACCCGGCGTCAATTGACATTTCAGTTCTGAATTCACATCATACCAAGCATTGATTTTATTTCCGGCCGGAACAGGTTTTTCCTCTTTGGAAGCAATCTGCTTTCCATTGGAATTATATAAAATGATTCCCACCTTTGATACATTTTTAATGGAAGCATTCTCTACCGTAATCGTCTTGGCAAGCACAGCATTCGTAGTTCCGATGCTCTGCTTTGCAGCATAGTCATAGAAATTCGCTTTTACCGACTGGGTTGCGACGGGATTTGCATTACCATTTAAAATGTAAATATATCCTTTAAAAGTATTCTTATCATAATCCTGACCGTAACGAAAACTTCTCCATTTTGTCCAGTCCTTATCTTTTGGCTGCTGAAAAGCCGCTCCGCCTCCTCCGCTGTGTCCTCCTGTTGATATTTTAGAAGGTGCACCGTTTGCCGCTACTGCTTCTACAACCTGAACGTGTCCGGAGTAGCATGCAATCGCACCTAATTTTGCTGAGTAGTAGTTCGTCGAATAAGCATATCCTCCCTTTCCAGAGTCATACTTTGTTTTATTATCCGAGAACCAACGGGAGGCCGCCTTTGTTGATAAATCTGGTTTTGAACCCAGAATTTCATACGCACGCCCATACGCATACCATGTACACCAAGTCCAAAGATTCCATGTATAAAATGGGTTATTGGCACTATAGTAATACGAATTGGTATTTGCCGGCACAGAAGTCCTTGCTGAATAATCTGCCGCTTTTGAAGGTGTCACCCCACTAAAAACCATAACCGCACACAGGAAAACTCCCATGATCCTAATTTTCATTTTCTTTAACATACTACTACCTCTCTTTCTTTTTTATTTTTTTCACTACACACAGAAAAAACAAGCTACACCCTCGGCGCTCTCCTCTTATGCCGGTATTGCCTCAAACATCTTTAGACAGGTACAGCGAACCACCTCATACATATGAACGATTGCACCAGCATAAATGAAGTCAGATGTTATTGTCACTTCTATAGTGCAGTAATGATCATATTTAATATCTCTCATTTCTTAGTTATACTCATGAAAGGAATACAGCATATTCTGGATTATCACTACAATTCCACGTTTTCCCCAATTTTCTTATGGCGCTGTAAACGTCATTCATCCGCTAATAGTAGTTTCTCCCACCAAGCGTCACCTGAAATCAGCTTTTCCCCTCCACGGTGCAAGCTGCTTTTCAGATAAATCATATAAGAGAATGTCAACCCTTGATACATTGATAATCTTTAGGTAAAAATCACGGTTCTTTTTTTTAGGAACTGTTAATAATTAACTTTTTACTTTGTCGTCTGCAGTACTTGCGTATATGATACTGCAGGTGACAAAGTGTTAAAAGTAATTAATTAACCGTTCCTTAGCATCAGTTCACATAATTTTATTGATAAAAAATCAAATATCCACGCACAAATTTGTTTATTTATCAAATAATATAACATAATTTTACGAATATATCAAGTTTTTTATGATAATATTGATATATAAACGATATTTGGAGGCTCCAATATGGACGATGCATATGATTTTGGAATGATTTTACAAACATTACGCAAAGAACATGGTATGACGCAAGAGCAACTCGCAAATAAAATACACAAAGAAAGTTCTATTATCAGCCGTTACGAAAAAAATCTTCAAAGTCCTACTTTTGAAACAGTTCGAGCTTTTGCTGCCATATTCAATGTTTCTATGGATTATCTGTCTGGAATGGAAAAAAAAACTTCGATAGCAACTTATGGTCTGACTTCCGAGCAAACACAAATGATATATGATTTATCAGAAACTTTCCGTCTTCATAACAATACCTACAAAAAGAGACTCACAGATGAACAATTTATATTAATCGGCAAAATCGTTGCAGAATTATCTACATGAATATTCCGATTACTGCAGGATTGCGATGACAGCAAAAAAGAAAAAATATTAAAAATCATAGAGATTATTTGAATGCTCCAAATAAAAAAAATTCTGCTTTTTAATAAAGCTGTTCAAAAAAACACCCTCCTGTGATATAGCCTTTCCCACAGAAGGGTATTTTTATAAACAAAATCATTTTATCATATTTATCGCGCATGTTTTCTGCGCATAACACAAATTTGCTGTTTCTGCAAATTTGCATGATAAATGCGTCAGCATTTATTTTATCATTCCGGCAAAAACCAGGCTCTGAGCCGCCATTCACACCACCGCTTTTTCCTTTTTCAGTTCCTGATAGACCTTTTCCGAATCGAAATCCGGCAGGGAGCGGTTAATGATATCATAGATTTCTCGAATGACTGTCTCCTCCTCTACCAAGTCTTCCGCAATCTGCGCCGGTTCCTGACCGCGGAGCATTTTTTTATATATTTGTCGAATCAGGCGTTCCATCAAGCCTTTTTCCATACCTTTTTCCAAGCCTT
>JAFVAA010000755.1 GCA_017476305.1 Lachnospiraceae bacterium | reverse complement strand
GTTGCTTTCGTCAGCCTGACTGTTACGGTATCTCTCTGCCGACTTCACCGAGCTTCTTACATTTTGGCTTCTACTCGCTTACATGCAAGTCGGAGTATTAAGGATGCCTTTCGAGGCGATACCCTGTCATTCGACAGATCGTGTGTTCAGTTCTCCAGTGAACTGAATTATTCAAATGTTAAGTTTTGAAATCCAGCGGTCACTGTGCCATAGCTTTTCACTACGGAACGTCCCGCACCTCCTTTAGGAACCGTCTCCTCATCTGACATTTCCCCCTGCAGGACCGTCACCAGCTCCTGTAAGCTCCCGACACCGAACACATGCATCCCTTTTACGATCTTCGCTTCAGGAACATTTCCCTTCGGAACCACGCACCACTTCATTCCCTGCTCATAAGCAGTATAGACCATCGGCAGAACCCCGTGGATCTCCTTGATCCGTCCTTCCAGGCTCAGCTCGCCGATAAATAGGATTTTTTTAATATACTCCTGTGGAAAATAGCCGAATGCAGTAAGTAAAGAAACTGCAATGGCAAGATCATAGCCGGTTCCGCCCTTTCTGATGTCTGCCGGCGAAAGATTGATCGTGATCTTCTTTGGCGGACAGGAAAAACCGGCATTCTTCATACCGATCTGTACACGTTCCCTCGCCTCCTTTACCTCGGAGGACAAAAAACCAACCAAAGAAAATCCGGGCAGACCATTGGAAACATCTGCCTCTACACGAATCAGACAGCCATCGATCCCATGAACGGCTGCACAATAAGATACACTAAACATACTGCTCCCTTCTGACGAAGGAGCCTCCTTGAACACAAGACCATTATAATAAACTTTTTTGATAAAATCAATACTCCCCGGTAAAAATCCACCGGGAATGCAGCTACTTATCTATAATTTTTTTGATTTCCTCCATGAAAGTACCAACATCCTTGAATTCACGGTAAATAGAGGCAAAACGTACATAAGCGACCGGATCCAGCTCCTCTAAATACTTCATGACCAGTTCGCCTATGTAGCTGCTCTTGATTTCCCGAAGCCCCAGATTGAAAATCTCCGCTTCGACCTTATCGATCAGGCTGTTCATCTGTGTGACGGAAATCGGAAGTTTATGGCAGGACTTGAATACCCCGCGCTCAATTTTCGTCCGGTCATAGGATTCTCTGGTCATATCCTTTTTTATGACCACCAGAGGAATCGCCTCGACCTTTTCATAAGTCGTAAACCTTCTTTTGCACTTGTCACACTGTCTTCTCCGGCGGATCGAATTCCCCTCATCTGCCGGTCTCGAATCAATAACCTTTGTATCTTCTTCTCCGCAAAACGGACATTTCATGTCAATTCCACCTTTCATCGGTACTTTTCATTTGATCTGTTTTCTTCTATTCTACCGTTATCGTAAAAAAAAATCAAGATTCCTCACACTTTTTCAGACACTTTTTTGTATCTGCCTCCACAAGCACCACATCCGAGCCGATACGTACAATGTCACAAAACGGGATGATGTACTCATGATCTCTTCCTAAAATCCCAAGTATTTTACACGGTCCCGGTATGATCAAGGCAAAAATCTGTCCGGTATCAATATCAAAATCGATATCACAGACATTTCCAAGCCGTTCTCCGTCACAAATATTGATCACTTCTTTTTCCCTGAGTTCACAAATCCTCATACAAACACCATCACCAAACACGGTATCCCTATATCCTATGCAGGCTCAGCAGATTTGTTACCGGTCATGACATGCAAAAGAGCAGCAGGCCCCACCAAAGCAAAATGCACCTTAGATGCACCTCCCTGCCTGCCATCATGTGAGATACTCTTTCATAGAATGTAATGCTTTTTTCTCCAGTCTGCTGACCTGTGCCTGGGAAATATGGATTTCCTCTGCCACCTCCATCTGTGTCTTTCCCTCAAAGTAACGCAGATGAATGATCTTATGCTCCCTCTGGCTCAAATGTTCGATCGCCGCCTTTAGCGAAATTTCCTCAATCCAACTCTCCTCTTTATTTTTTTTATCACTAATCTGATCCATGATATGAAGGGTATCTCCCCCCTCTCCGTAGAC
>JAFVAA010000754.1 GCA_017476305.1 Lachnospiraceae bacterium | reverse complement strand
CTCTATGAGATGAGTAATTTTGCGAATGATACGAATTTATATAAGCTGGCGCACTAAGGAACTGTCACAAAATTTGTGACAGTTCCTAAGGGAATGGAAGTACATTTTGTTAGAGGGCATAACATGAAATATCCTGCGGATTACTTGTATTTATAGTAAAATCTATGCTATACTAAAGAATATGATTTCAGTTTCAAAGAATAGATCTTCTGGGAGGAATGGGATGAAGGAAAAGAGAGCGTTACTATGGAGAAAGAGATTGTTTTGCGTGATATGTCTGTTCGCCGTTTTTTCGGGTATTTTTACAGATGGCATACCTGTGCAGAGAGATTCCTCCACACGGACGGTAAAAGCAGCGGGAAGTAAATGGCCGACTCTGTCGAAGCAAAAGGTGAAAGGTCTGTCCTGTGGCTCTGCCATCGTGATGGAGCTTTCGACGGGAACCATTCTCTATCAGAAAAAAATGCATAAAAAGTTCTACCCGGCGAGTATTACGAAGATTCTGACTGCTATGCTGACCGCGGAAAATACCTCTCCGAATGAGATTTTGACCGTTTCGGAGACTGCGGCGTACGGAATTTCGGAAGGGGATTCTACCGTATATTCTGAACCGGGTGAGAAACTGACGATAGAGGAATGTCTGTATGCGATCATGCTCCAGTCGGCAAATGAGCTCTGTCTGGCTGTGGGAGAGCATATTTCCGGTTCTGTAAAAGAGTTCGTAAAGCTGATGAATAAAAGGGTGAAGGAGTTAGGATTAAAGGATACACATTTCAATAATCCGAATGGCCTGCCGGATGAGAAGCATTATACCTCGGCGCATGATATGGCGGTGATTGCCAGGACAGCCATGAAAAATGACCTGTTCAAAAAGGTATGCGGTACGAAATCCTATACCTGCCCAAAGACGAATAAGCATAAAGAGGAGCGTTTTTGGCCGAATCATCATCAGATGATGAATGCGTATGAATATCCGAAGTATGCGTATAAATATTGCACCGGAGGAAAGACAGGCTTTACCAGAGTGTCCGGAAATACACTGGTCACATATGCAGAGAAGGACGGGATGGAGTTAGTATGCGTGGTGATGAAATCAGGAAGTCCGAAAAACGGAGAGCCAAATGAATATACAGATACGACGACGCTGTTGAACTTTGGTTTTGAAAATTACCGGAAGCATCAGATCAGTCGGGACGATACCGAAATCAACGATTCTCTGTTCAATACATATGGAAGTTATTTTGACAGTAAAAATTCTCCCGTGCATCTTTCCGGGGAATCCTCTGTTATCCTGCCAAAAGGAGTGAAGCTGTCAAAGGCAAAACAGGAAATTTCTTATGTGAAAAAAAAGGAGATAAAGGAAGGGGATAATATCATTGGCGGGGTAAAGTATACTTATAAGGGAAAGACGGTTGGTTTTTCGGACATTATATATACGAAAAAAACAGAGGATGAGTCGAGTTCCTTAGATTCTGCTTCCCGAAAGATGATGAATAAAGAGATTGGAGAAATGGAGGCAAAGCGAAAAAAGGATGAGCAAAATGCGACATTTTGGCGAAATATTAAAAATACGCTTGGAACCTTCTTTGGCTATACTGCGGTACGGATCGGTTTAGCGGTACTGGTTCTTTCGCTTCTTCTGTTTTTGCTGATTCGTTTTGGCAGAAATTTCAGAATGCCGCGAGTCCGTTTGCCGAGGTTCCACTTCAGGCGCAGGGACAGGAGCACGGGGGGATATAGAAACAAACGTGCCAGGAGAAATTACCGCAGGCGGAGAAGGACGGAAAGACGAAACGGAAAATCCGATTTTGGCTCTGGACGGCGCAGAAGAAATACGAGAAGATATTATGAGAAAAAGGCTGTGAAGACGCCAAAGGAGAAAAAGAAATCAAGTCTGCAGCATGGAAAGAAGCATAAAAATACAAGGGAGAGCTTCGGAAAGAACTTTTTTGATTTTTAAAAGGTTCGTCGCCTGTAAAGGGATGTGCGAAGAACCGGTCTTTGAGCGGTTCTGCAGACATTAAAAAAACGTTCCCGAGGTGATTCGAACACCCGACCTACCGCTTAGGAGGCGGTCGCTCTATCCAGCTGAGCTACGGAAACATTTTTAACATAACTACTATAGCATATTTTTGCGGATAGGGCAAGTAAATTTTTAAAGTGTAACTTATCAGACCGGACCATGCAGAAATCGTGTGGTTTGAAGTTGAACAGGAACAGGAGGAGCAGCATGTCAGAGGATAAAAAAAATAAAGATGGGGACTCAGGCTATGAGGATGTCTGCTATTTATGCAGAAGACCGGAGAGTGTAGCAGGAAAGATGATTCATATTCCGAATAATATCTGCATTTGTAATGATTGTATGCAGAAAACCTTTAATTCGATGGATAAAATGGGACCGATGTTCGGTATGCCGCCGTATATGGACATGTTTGGCGGAAGAATGCCGGAGCATATGGAAATCTCCAAAAAACAGAAGCTAAAGAAGCGTGGGGAAAAGAAAAAGGAGAAAAAAGAACCGGAGGGAATTTTTGATATTGCACATTTACCGGCTCCGCATGTGATCAAGGGAGCACTGGATGAATATGTGGTGGGACAGGATTTTGCGAAAAAGGTCATTTCTGTCAATGTGTATAATCACTATAAACGTGTTTTGACGGATGATCTGGAGGATGACGGAGTAGAGATCGAAAAGTCGAACATGCTCATGGTGGGGCCGACCGGCTCCGGGAAAACTTACCTGGTGAAGACTTTGGCGCGGATGCTGCATGTGCCGCTTGCGATTACGGATGCTACGTCCCTGACTGCGGCGGGCTACATAGGAGATGATGTGGAGAGTGTGATTTCGAAGCTTTTGGCAGCAGCGGAAAATGATGTGGACCGGGCGGAGCATGGAATTGTGTTCATCGATGAGATTGATAAGATTGCGAAGAAGAGAAACACGAACAGCAGGGATGTGAGCGGGGAAGCGGTACAGCAGGGGATGTTAAAGCTTTTAGAGGGAAGCGAAGTGGAGGTGCCGGTGGGTGCTACGAATAAAAATGCGATGGTACCGATGGCTACGGTCAATACGAAGAATATTCTCTTTATCTGTGGTGGGGCGTTCCCTGAGCTTGAAAAGGTGATTAAGAAACGACTGACGAAGCAGGCGGGGATGGGCTTTAATGCTACGCTTTCGGATGAGTTCGACAGGGAGCAGAATATTTTACAAAAGGTGACGACGGAGGATTTGAGAGAGTTTGGAATGATCCCTGAGTTCCTGGGACGTTTGCCGATCGTCTTTGCTTTAGAGGCTATGACAGAGGATATGTTAGTGAGGGTACTGAAGGAGCCGAAAAATGCGATCATCAAGCAGTACCAGAAGCTTCTCCGCGTGGATGAAGTGGATTTGATTTTTGATGATGAGGCACTTCGCGCGATCGCGAAAAGAGCAGTGGAGAAGAAGACGGGGGCGAGGGCACTCCGTGCGATCATCGAGGAGTTCATGCTGGATATCATGTATGAAATTCCAAAGGATGATCTGATTGGAAGAGTGACGATTACAAAGGACTATATCGAGAAAAAAGGAAGTCCTGTGATTGAGATGAGAGGCAGTGGAAATGCGAAGCTTTTATCTCAGCAGGAAGCAGCGGAGTAAATGGGAGGTCAAAACAGCTGACGAAAAATTTCCGGACGCGGATTGCCAAATGTTCGCGTTCTGCGGGTTTTCGTCAGTTTTTTTGCATTGCAGAAAATTCTCTCCCCATAATGCAAAAAGGCACCCGAAACTCTTTTATCCATTTTAGGAAAATTTAGGATTGAAAATACGGAGCACATGTGATAGAATTGAAAATGATTTTCAATTTATACAGGAGGCTTGGTATGGCACAGATTACTTGTAAAAATGTTACGCTGGGATATGACAATCATGCGATCATCGAGGATTTGAATTTTTCTGTTTGTGCTGGAGATTATCTATGTATCGTAGGGTAGAACGGGGCGGGAAAGACTACTTTGATGAAAACGCTTTTGGGTTTAAAAAAGCAGCTTGCGGGCGAGATTATCTTAGGCGGTGATATGAACTGGAATGAGATTGGTTATCTGCCGCAGCAGTCGGATGTGCAGAGGGATTTTCCGGCATCGGTATGGGAAATCGTGCTGTCAGGATGCCAGAGCAGAAAAGGACTTCGTCCGTTCTATTCGGCAGAGGAAAAAGAGCTTGCGAGGACAAATATGGAGCGGATGCAGATTACCTCCTTTTCGAAAAAGTGTTACAGAGAGCTTTCCGGTGGTCAGCAGCAGCTGGTGCTTTTGGCAAGGGCATTGTGCGCGACCAGAAAGGTGCTCCTTTTAGATGAGCCGGTAGCAGGGTTGGATCCGAAGGTGACTTTGGATATGTATCAGCTGATTCAGGATTTGAATAAAAAAGAAAAGATTACGGTCATTATGATTTCCCATGATATTGATGCGGCAGTAAAGTATGCGAGCCATATTTTACACATCAGCCATCAGATATTCTTCGGAAAAACCGAAGAATATCTGGCGAGCGATATAGGAAAGGTGTTTTTTTCCTAGGTCTTTTCTTTGGCGTGTGTCAAAGCAGGTCTGCGAAATCAAAACAGTGAAAAATGAATTGGAAAAAAAGTTTGGAACGGTGGAGGAGGTTTCGATGGAAATGATAAATAAATTGATCACATATCTGGAGTACCCCTTTGTGCGGTATGCGATTATCGTGGGAGTGCTTATTGCACTGTGTTCTTCCCTTTTAGGAGTGACCCTGGTCTTAAAACGGTTTTCCTTTATCGGGGACGGACTTTCCCATGTGGCATTTGGTGCCATGGCGATTGCATCGGTGCTGAATCTGACAGAGAAAATGGTAATCATCCTGCCGGTTACGGTGCTTTGCGCAGTGCTGCTTTTACGGACAGGACAAAATGCAAAGATCAAGGGGGATGCGATGGTTGCCATGATTTCCGTAGGGGCGCTTGCTTTTGGATATCTGCTCATGAATCTTTTTTCGACCTCCTCGAATCTTTCAGGGGATGTGTGCAGTACCCTGTTTGGCTCGACTTCTATTTTGACGCTGACCGGAAATGAGGTTG
>JAFVAA010000069.1 GCA_017476305.1 Lachnospiraceae bacterium | reverse complement strand
TCTTTTTTATTATTTCATAGATTTTTCAAAAATATATGTTAAAATGAAAATGTCATATAAAAACAAGGAGTGAGAAGCATGGGGAGTATTTATGGAGAATATTTGCCTGAGATAGAGCAGATACAGAATAGATTAATGGAGCAGATGGAGAAAATCAGGGAGGAGATGCGGGAAAAAATCGGGATGGATCCGGTGGAGCATTGTCTTTCGAGGATTAAATCGGAGGAGAGCATGCGGGAAAAATGCCGCAGAAAAAATCTTCCGGAAACTGCGCAATCTGCCCTGTTTGAGATCCACGATGCGATCGGATTTCGTATCGTGTGTGCTTTTGTGGATGATGTCTATACGATTCGTGACAGGCTTTTAGAAGCGGAGGAATATGAAGTCATAGAGGAGAAGGATTATATCCGTCATGCGAAGCCGAATGGTTATCGAAGCTATCATATGATTCTCAGAATCAGAAAAAAGTTTTATGCGGAAATCCAGCTTCGGACGATTTCTATGGATACTTGGGCGGCATTGGAGCATCATTTGAAATATAAGAAAGAGATAAAGAACGAACAGCTGATCATACAGGAGCTGAAACGCTGTGCAGATGAGCTGGCATCTACGGATATTTCGATGCAGACGATCCGGGATATGATGATGGAGTGATATTTAGAAAAAAGAGAAAAAGAGAGGTCTGGTGATTGATATGAAGATACTGTTAGCAGAGGATACAAAGGATTTGAACCGTGCGATCTGTGCGGTTTTAGAGCATGAGGGATATGAGGCTGATCCGGTCTATGATGGAGAGGAGGCTCTTTCTCATATCAGAGAAAATGGCTATGATGCGATTATTTTAGATATTATGATGCCAAAGAGGGATGGAATACAGGTTTTAAGGGAGATGAGGGAAAGCAACATCATTACACCGGTTCTTCTTTTGACAGCAAAATCGGAAGTGGACGACAGGGTGAACGGGTTAGATGCGGGGGCAGACGATTATCTGACGAAGCCATTTGCGATGAAGGAGCTTTTAGCGAGAGTCCGGGCGATGACCAGAAGAAGGACGCAGTACAGCGGTGGAGATCTCAGCTTTGCCGATCTGAAATTAAAGGAGGCGAATTTCGAGCTCTCCTGTGAAAATGCAGTCAGACTTTCAACAAAGGAATTTGAGCTTTTGCGAACGCTCATCATGAATGTGGAGCATCCTTTAGATACAGAATACCTGCTTTCCCATGTATGGGAGGACGAGCCGGATGCAGCGAGTGACACGGTTTGGCTGTATGTTTCCTATTTAAATAGAAAGTTAGGGGCTATCGCTTCCTCTGCGCAGATTGTCGGGGAGAGAGGAGAGAGCTTTCAACTGATGGAGGCATAGCTTTTGCAGCTTGCTGTCAGAGGCTCTATGGCAAATGGCGCAGATGCACTAACGAAATGGGAATACATTTTGTTAGTGCGTATCATTTTATTTAGGAAGGAGGATGTCCCTTGAATCCACAAAATATAGAAAAAATCCGAAGAAAATTTATTTTGGTTGCCAGTCTTTCTTTCTTTTCTGTCATGCTTTTGATGGGAGGATTTATCTATGCTGCGAGCTTTTTGGCGACGCAGAGCGATATCCGTTCCACGCTTGATTATATCGTAGAAAATGATGGGGAAATCAAAAGAAAAAAAGTGACCTCTGATGTGGTGACGAGTGATGAAATAACGGAAAGCTATGCGGAGGATGATGAAAATACGGGGAGTAAGGGATTGCCGACGCAGGAACCGATATCGATCAAGGACTCCTTAAACAGAATTTTCGGAGTGGGAAACTGGATGCACAGCTCTGCAGAATTTCCGTATTCCATTCGCTACTTTGCGGTTCTCTATGGCGAGAATGGAGAAGTGGAGGCGGTAAAGACGAGCCATATCGCGGCTGTGGAGAAGGAGGATGCGGAAACCTATGCAGAATATGCTTTAAGTAAGGGGCATTCCTTTGGAAGTCTGGATAATTATTATTTTAAAGTGGCAGAGCGTACCGGTGGCGGGAAAATTGTGGTCTATTTGGAAGCACTCAGTCAGATGAATGCAACCAGCCGTATTTTCTATTTTGCACTGATGCTGATTGCTTTTGGAAGCATCGTGACACTTCTTTTGGTGCTTTTCTTTTCGAAGCGAATCGTTCAGGGGGAAATAAAGAGAAACGAAATGCAGGACCGGTTTATGACAAATGCCAGTCATGAGCTAAAAACTCCTTTAGCGGTGATTAAAGCAAATACCGAAGTGGAGCAGATGTTAAATGGGGAAAATGAATGGAACCGCTCCACGATGCAGCAGGTGGAGCGTATGACGGGACTTATCGCAAA
The DNA here is from genome assembly GCA_017476305.1 of Lachnospiraceae bacterium. Classification (GTDB taxonomy): domain Bacteria; phylum Bacillota; class Clostridia; order Lachnospirales; family Lachnospiraceae; genus Butyribacter. The sequence goes on along the minus strand of JAFVAA010000069.1, from coordinate 6,168 downwards.
TCTGATCCGGATTGTACGGGCAGAGGAAAAGGAAAATGCAGAACCGCTTAGTCATATTGACGTATCTGCCATCGTGCAGGAAACTGCGGATACTTTTCAGCCTGTAGCTTCTCAGGAGGAAAAGGAGCTTTCCTGTGACATTGAACCTTCTGTAAACTGTCTGATGCGGGAGACGGATGTAAGGCAGCTTATGTCTCTTTTTATCGACAATGCGATCAAGTATTGTGATGAAAAAGGAAAAATCGTAGTTTCGGTAAAGACAAAGGGGAGGACGTTAAAGCTTTCTGTTTCCAATGATTTTGCGGAGGGGAAGGATACGGATTATAGTAAATTTTTTGAACGGTTTTACAGGCAGGATGAATCACACAATATCGAGAAGGGCGGTTACGGAATCGGTCTGTCTATCGCAGAAAGCATAGCAGAGCAGTATAAAGGAACGATAAAGGCAGATTGGAAGGATGGTGTGATTACATTTAGTACGACATTTCACAGTTTTAAGCAGAAGTCTGGAAAAGGACATACTGTATAGTATGGAGAAAATGAAACAGGCAGTGTCCTTTTCTGACAGGGGAGCAGTCTGGAAAGGAATGAAATATTTTATGAAAGAGAGTAAATTCACGGAAGAATTTACTCTCTTTTGCGATTTCAGACAGAGAGAATAAAAAAGTTTAAAAAAATTAAACCAAAATCCGGTTTTGAATCGTCTTAATAATGTAAGGGATAATTTCACCTGAAAAATAAAAAGAAAAGAGGTTAAGAAAATGGAAACGAAAAGAAGATTTAGAAAAATGGCGATCAGTTTTAGTCTCGTAATGGCTCTGCTCATCGCAGGGTTGGAAAGCGGGGGAGGAACACATGCTGTGGCAGAGAATAAGTTAAAAACAGCCTGTGCCACAGCGTTAAAGGCGACTGGAAATGCGAAAAAGCTCACCTATAAGACGTCTACCCCTTCGGATTTTGATGCGATCTCCTTCCGGCATGACAGGAAGGTAAGCGCAATCTACTATGTGACGAGTGATAATACGGTTTATAATGTCTGTGTCGCAAAGGCAAAGACGACAGCGAATGCGAAGACACTGTATCAGGCATTTGCAGCTTATAAAAAGGACAGGCTGGCAAGTGAATACTTTAAAGCAGACTTTACGAAGACGGAGCAGAATGTCATGCGAAATGCCATCTACGGAAGAAAGGGAAAATATGTATGGTATATTTCCATGTCATCAAAAAAGAAAAATCAGGCAGGGGAGAAGGCTCTGAAGAAAAAGCTGTAAAAATATGGAGGAAATCAGAAGAAAATTACGGTTCAGGAATGAGTATGTCGAAAAAATAAAAGAAAAGAGGAAAAGAAAATGGAAATGAAAAAAACAGTAAGAAAAACAGTGATTAGTTTTGGTCTGGTGATGGCTCTTATCATTACAGGTCTGGGAGCGGAAGGGGTGAAAAAGACATCTGCTGCGGCGAAGGTTTTATCAGGAACGTATGAATATAAAAAATCCTGGAATGACGGTTCTTACGTTCATTATTGGATTTATGTAAAAAAGAAAGCAGGAAATAAAGTGAAGATTTCTGTGAGCTGCATAGATGAAGTGAGTCCGTATTACTATAAACCTGTTACCGGAACCGTGAAAAACGGGAAAATGCTCTATTCTGCAAAAGATTATGATACGGATGGAAAAATCAAAATGTCTATTCAATTTAAAGGGAAGAAATTGAAGTGTACAGTACTGCCGATTAAAGATGAGTGGTTAAAAAAATTTTCCTTTACCGCAAAGAAAGCAAAGTAAAACAGAGAAGTGCAGCAGGATTATTAACGAAATAGAAGTACATTTCGTTAGTGAGTATAAAAAATAAAAAAGAAAAGAGGAAAAGAAAATGAAGAAAACATTAAGAAAAACAGTGATGTGTTTTGGCCTGGTGATGGCTCTTATCATTACAGGTCTGGGAGCGGCAGGGGTGAAAAAGACATCTGCTGCGGCAAAAGTTTTGTCAGGAACGTACGAATATTTTAAATCATGGGGCGGGGATGATGTATTTTATTGTGCCATTTACGTAAAAAAGATAAAAGGCAATAAGGTGAAGGTGTCTGTAGAAGAGATGACTTGTTCCTATCGAGAAGTTACCGGAATCGTGAAAAATGGAAAAATGCTTTATACTGCGAAGGATCGTGATGGGATGGACTCGAAAATCAAAATGTCCATTCAGTTCCAGGGGAAGAAACTAAAATGTACTTTAATACCGATTAAGGGTGAGCAATATAAAAAATATACATTTACTGCAAAGAAAAAGAAGTAAACACAGGGCGCAAAAAGGTTCTGTAGGATGAAAACAAAAGGAGGAAAAATCGTGCAGGAGAAAAAGAGAATTTGGAAAAGCAGGCTTTGGATCGGTCTGGGCTGTCTGGCTGTGGTGCTGGTTCTTTTTTCCGCAGTGCATATAGGAGCAGCGGGGGCAGAAACAGCGGAACCGGATACGGAAACAACAGAATCTGATACGGAGACAACGGAACCGGGAGCAGAGACAGCAGAACCGGATGTGGCAGACAAGCCTGAGAATACGAGTGCACCAAACTCAAAAAAGACGAAAAAAGAGATGGTGGCAGAAAAGAAAAAGGTGCTGGCAAAGATGAAGGATGAGGGAAAAATCCTGATTCGGGCAAAAAGGCTCAGCACATCGAAGGTAATGCTTACATGGAAGGATGCGGATGCTGCATTTTCCTATCAGATATATAAAAAAGCATCAGGACAGAAGGAAAAACTCCTAAAAACGGTAAAAAGCGGTTCCTATACAGTCACCGGATTAAAGGCGACAGATAAATACAAGCTGTACATCAAGGTATACTATAAATGGAAGGGAACATCGGGAGGCAAAAGTGTCAGTGAGGATATCTACATGGGGAAGTCCCTGGCACTGACGGTCAGCACAGGTGGAACGCACTTTATGAATACGAAGAAGCTCTCCGTAAAGATGGAAAAGGTAACTCTTTATAAAAAGCAGATGTACTCCATTCGTACCAGAATCTGGCTGAATGGAAATAAGACCGTATATGGGAGACCGAAGCTTTTCTACTATTCTACGGCATCAGATGTGGCAAAGGTCGATTCTGGTGGTCTGGTGACTGCTAAGAAAAAGGGAACTGCCGTGATTTTTGTACTGGCACCGAATGGTGTCTATGACAAGGTGTATATTCAGGTGAAAGGATAGGGGATGGAAGATGAAAATACTTAAAAAAATCATGATACCGGTTTTGTTGTTCTGCCTTCTTTTAGGAAGCTCACAGGGAGAAGATGCGCTTGCGGCTACAGGAGAACTAAGAGGGAAAAATGGATGGATATTTTATTGGACTGCGGGGGGAGGTTCCACGATTGCCGATTATGTCGGAGACAGGCATTATACCAAGGCGAGATTAAAGCAGACGGCAGATAATATTTTACGTTTTAAGGCGGCTGTGGAGAAAAAGGGAGCGAAGTTTGTGCTTATGATGCCATCAAATAAAGAGGTCATCTATTCGAATTTCATGCCAGCCAGCGTAAAGAGAAAAAGTACCTATAATCGCTACGATCAACTGTATGATTATCTGGAGGCGAACACAGATCTCGATATCTGCTACCCGAAGGCAGAGCTGCTCAGGCAGAGAGACCATTACAGCGGAAAGTTTACACTCTACTATCCGACTGATTCCCATTGGAACCGTTTGGGTCAATACGTAGGAGTGCAGGAGCTTTTAAATGTTACAGATGGAAAGAAGACTTCCATCCGCGAAAAGAAATTTAAGGTAGTTTCCAAGTATCGTGGATCTGATCATCACCATATGATAACACCGGTGAAAAAAATAGAAAAGAGCAATAACAGGATTTTTCTTATCGGGGACAGCTTTAGTGACTGCCTGCAGCCAATGGCAAAAAGATATTATAAGTCAGTCAGACAATGCTGGTACGACAGGTTTCACATGAGCATGGTGAAAAAAGGTGAGATTGTGGTGTGGGAATGTATAGAGCGGTTTCAGGACAGATTTGCCATGGTGAATATGGCAGCCAGATAGTGGAAGAAGAATAAAATGAAATATAAGAGGAGGAATGGACATGAAACGACAGATAGGTAAAAAAGTCATGATATGTGCTTTAGTGATGGTTGTAGTTTTAGCAGGGGTATTTGGAAATGCAGGGGAGACTTTAGCGGCATCGAAAATTTATGCAGGTGCGTATTCCTGGGATGATGGCGGTGCTTATTGCGTCATCTCTGTAAAACCACAGGGGAAAAAGGTGAAGGTTCAGGTGGTTTTTTCAGATTACATTTATCCTGCAGCGACAAAAACAGTAAAAAACGGGCAGATAACGTATTCCGGCAAATGTTTGGGGGAATCCATAACGCTAAAGATGCAGTTTAAGGGAAAGAAGATCAAATGCAGTGGAAAGTGGGATTCTGACAAACTGAATTTTACAGCAAAAAGAACAGATACGAAGCCTGTTTTCCAAAAACCGGGCAGCCTTTTTGATTGATTTCATTTTACTGGAAAAAGCATGGAGGGTTTTATGTGAAAAGACCTCTGAACTGTTATAAAAGCAGTTTAGAGGTCTTTTCCTATGGAAATATTTTTCCTGTGGAAATATTTTTCCTATGGAAATACTTTTCCTATGGACTTGAAGATTTACTTGCTAAAAAATCTTTCAGGCATTATAATTCTTTTTATAGCATGGGTTTGTCTTTTCGCGTGAGGATTGTAAAAAATGAAATTGTAAGTGGAGTAAATACGATATGGGAAGTGGAGGATTGACTATGGGCGGGCAGTCGAATGATTACCTTAGTATCATGTATCAGGATATAAAGCTTGCGACCTTTAACCGTAGGAATGGACAGGCTGTGATAGACAGAGAGGATTTGTTCCCTTTTGATTTGTACCTGACAGAATCTGATGATTTTGATGATCGATTGAATAATGTGACCAACTTTAATTCCTGGTGTGCTTCCAGAGTTTTACCACTTGATAGAAAATATGCAAAGGAGATTTTAAATTTTTACGGATATAAACAGGCGATTACGGATAAAGACAGAGCAGATATTGCACTGTTTTGCTCTTGTGTTTCCCTGCAGGATTGTTTTTGGGTGAAGCCTGCAGATGATACCAGGGATTGGAGCAGTACGAATTTATTTCAGAACAGTCTTAGCGATACTGTTTTAGAGGTAGCTTTATTGGGAAAATCCTTAACAATGACAAATACAGAAATCGTTACGCCTGATTTTTCTACGGATGGAACAGCACCGAAGGCCTGGATTCGCAGGGAGCATGATTTTTTCTTATACAAGGGCGATGTCAATGATTCTGTAACCAGAGAAGTGGAGGCTTCCAGAATACTACAGGAGATTGGAATTCCGGCAGTACAGTATAGAGAAAAAATTTTTATGGAGAATCGTGTAGCAGTATGCAAGTGTTTTACATCAGAAGAGGTAAATCTGGTGAGAGCCGGGGACTATGCACTTTGGTGTGATAATCATGATTTGGATTTTGCAGAAATTTTATGCAAATACAGCAGGGAGTTTGAACTAATGAATTTAGGGGATTTCCTGGTTGGAAATAATGACAGGCACTCTCAAAACTGGGGATTTGTATACGATAGTACCCGGACAATGACAGGATTTGCACCAGTTATAGATTTTGATCATGCTTTTCTGGCGGGAGAGGATACCCGGTGCCTGCCAATGCTTTTAGTGGGAGAGGAGATTTCCCAAAAAGATTATGCCCTGCGTATCATTAGTAAATACAGATCAGAACTGAATTTTGATATGGATTATCGTAAATATAAATACGGGCGGTGGGTGAAGGACAGGGTGGATACCTTATTGAATCAGAGATAGTGTATATAGGAATACATTCTTTTTTGTCGTAGAACGTGGAGAAAAGAAAACAGCTATGGGTTTTCAAAAGCATTTTTCTGTGGTAAGATAGCTTTGAGCTTTGTCTGTATGGGGAAAGCAGTTTATAAAAAGAGCAGAAAGGGGAAAAGAAGGATGAAAAAAGATTTAGGAGTGGTGCAGGCTGTATATCCAATGCCTGTACTGATGATTGCTACGTATGATGAGAATGGGAAGGTAGATGTCATGAATGCGGCATGGGGAAATATCAGTGCGCCGGATAAGATTGCGCTGTTTATAGGAGAGGCGCATAAGACGACG
>JAFVAA010000753.1 GCA_017476305.1 Lachnospiraceae bacterium | reverse complement strand
GGGGTTCATGATCAGCCTCTATAAGCCTTTTGAGATTGATAACCGGATCATGTTAGAAGATGGCACGGCAGGGATCGTAAAGGATATCACGATGCGTCATGTAGTCCTTTTGATCATGGATACCCAGTATTTAGTCATACCGAACAGCAAGCTCAACCAGATGTACATACGGAATTTCAGCTACCATGCAGGGAACCGGTCTGCACTCTTCCAGTTCCGTATCGCCTATGGGAGTGATGTGGAAAAGGCGATGGAGGTCATAGGGAAGGCTGTCATGGAATCGGAGTACAGCATCCCCGGCAGGGTGAAAGACGGGGAGAGACAGTACAGCCCGGTGTATTTCATGGCGTATGAGGAAAGCAGCCTCCGCATGGAGACCACCGTGTATTATGAGGTGACGTCCCCGTCTGAAGCAGTGATCTCTGACATCAACCGGAGAGTGGACCGTGCACTGAAGGAGAACGGGATCGAAATTCCATATGCTTATATCAATGTGATCCAGAAGGATAGGACATAATAAAAAGTACCCGGGCGATAGCTGTGGGTCAGAGATTTCTGACAGGGTGGATGAAAAGATGGCACATGTAAAAATGTGTCAGGAAATATGGGGAGTTGGTGTAATGAATATTTTGGTGGTAGACAGTGACCGTGCGGACAGGAAAAAGCTGGTCAAAATGCTAAAGAAACTAAAAAAGGGTTCGGAGATATTTGTGGCAGAAGATGATGACGGTGGTTATGAGATTGCTATGGAATATGATCTGGATGTCGCATTTATTGATACGTCCCCAAATTCTCCGGGTGCGTGTGAACATGGTTTGCTTTTGACTAAAAAATTAAAGGAGATATTTCCTGAAATAAATGTAATATTTCTATCAAAGGAGGCGGATCATTACACAGCCCTTGAGGGTTGGAGGATGCATGTTTGTGGATATGTCGTAAAACCAGTCACTATGGAAAAGCTGGAAGAGGAGTTTCTAAACCTGCATTATCCGATAATAGGAATAAGGAACTGAAAAATAATATAAAGAGTGATACAGATAGCAGATTTTGATAAGGAACTGTCACGAAATAACTTACAACATTTTGTGAGCAGAAACACCTTATACGCAAGTGTTTCTACTCACAAAATGGTAATTTTTAATTCGTGATGGTTCCTAAGTATCAAATGCGGACAGAAAAGGGAGGGAATATGCTGTGGTTTTATACGTGAATGCCTGTGTGCGAAAGGAATCCAGAACAGATGGGCTGGCAAAGTGCCTTCTGCAGAAACTTGGCGGGGATTATGTGGAGGTGAGGCTTTCGGAGCTTGGCCTGGAGCCGCTTTCTAAAGAACGTCTCAGGAAGAGGACGGAACTGATAGAGAAAGAGATGTTCTCTGACCCCATGTTTGTTCTGGCAAGACAGTTCGGGCAGGCAGAGGTGATCGTCATGGCCGCACCGTTCTGGGATCTGTCCTTTCCGGCTGTTCTGAAGATCTATCTGGAGAACATTTATGTGACCGGGCTGGTTTCGGAATATGGGGCAGATGGCAGGCCGCATGGCCTGTG
>JAFVAA010000752.1 GCA_017476305.1 Lachnospiraceae bacterium | reverse complement strand
TCCCATAAACCGGGCAAGCCCCTTTCCGCACTTTTTTTCGTTTTTGCCAAAGGCGGCACAAAACGATACACATACTTATACATGGGTATTATACCACACCGAGTATTACAACAGTATTACAGTTTTGGTGGTATTTTTGAAAAAATTTTATTTATTTTAATTTTTTTTCAAAAAATTCGACTAATTTATCCCCAGATCCTCATTTACTCCTCCGATCCGCAGCCTTTCCCACGAAAGAAGCAGGGTAATTATTTCAGCAGTTCTTCCGTTCGCACCACCTTCAACTGCGGAAACACGTTCTGCATCAGACCGAAATGCCCGTCTTCCGTCCAAATAGTATAATCGTATTTCATGCCCGTCGATGCAATAATGGCATCTGCAAGAGGGAGCGTAAGTCCATTAACCCGATACTTGTAAAGCTGATCGCCAAGCGTCTTCCAGTCACTATCTCCGAGATTTGCCCCTGCAAATGCATCTAAGGACTTGTGCAGCTCACGCTGATTCTTCTCGGAAACAGCACCATGAAGAAGTTCCGCCTCAACTACCCCTGGAACATAAATATCGTGAGCGTACAAAATCTTCGCATAACGCTCCTGTGCTTCCTTATCGCCCTTGCTTTTCCGAATGTCAATGAGTACATTTGTGTCTACAAGCAGTTTCAAATCGTACTCCTCTCCCGGAAACCGGCTATCGCCTGTTCGTCAATCTCCACATTCATGAATGAATCAAGAAATGCATCCGCATGGGCTTTCCGCTCTGCTGCCTCTCTGTCTGCCGGCTGTTCCGGCTCGATAGTGGCAATAAAATTCATAATTATGGTTTCGCTGTCATCAGGTAAAGTCTGTAACCTGTTTATAATCCTTTGTGTTACGGCTGCCGTCATACGAATCAACTCCTTTCGGATCATCTTCCACAGTCAGTTCAGCAAGTGTGAACATCCTTCATAAAAATAGTATAGCACAAAATACGAAAGATGGGTAGCCCTAATAATAACAAAGGCTCCCGCTAATTTATCCCCAGATCCGTATTCACTGCCCCGATCCGCAGCCTCGCCCACTCATACTGGTGCATATATTCGCCCTCATACCGGGCAAGCACCTGTGCATCCCCTCTAAGTGCCAGGTAATAGTCACACGGTATCTTTTCCGTGGATACGGCATAGGAATCCCTGCTCTGCACAAAAATATCCTCACACCCTATCTCCTCCAGCTTTGTCCGCAGCCCGTAGACGATCTGTGAAAAATAGGTCCTCTGTTTCCTGTCATCCTTCACCCCGTCGCCCCAAAGAGCCGCCCGGATCTCTGCGTTGGTAGCAGCGGCTCCCTTTCTGTCGATCAGATAGGCGAACAGTTCCTTGACCTTTGCCCCGCCGAAACGGACCGCCTCCCCGTCATAGAACACCTCAAAATTTCCAAAGCAGTGGACATAAAGCCCTTTCCGCTCCTCCTTTACCGGGTGGCGGAGATTTGCCAGGGCGCTTTTGATGTCCTCTGCTCTGGCGGGCTTTAAGATATAGTCACTTACATAGAGCTTTACCGCATCATATACATACTGCTGGTATGCTGTTACCATGATGATATTCACAAGGGGACGGATCTGTTTGATCTCTTTCGCCAGCTCCAGCCCGTCCTTTCCGGGCATCTGAATGTCAAGGAACACCACATCAAATTCCTGTTCCCTGCACAGCGAAAGTGCCTTCCATGCCCTGTCTGCCTTTTTTATTTCCGCATCCTGCACCGTCTTTTCTATGGTCCGTGCAAGGTCCCTTAGTGCGGACACTTCATCATCCACGATCAGAATATTCATCTTTCCGTTCTCCTGTTCTTTTTT
>JAFVAA010000751.1 GCA_017476305.1 Lachnospiraceae bacterium | reverse complement strand
TTCTTATACTTCTTCTTCACCAGTGATTCGGCTGAACCGATCTTCACGCCCTCACTCGTAGCCACATTTTTATTCCGGAAAGAGATTGCCTGTACATACTCCGCACCCTTATCCGAATTTGAATAGGTATATAAAATGAAATTCTTATACTGATAGATCCTGTCCTTCCCCTTATAGGCACAGCTCTTTTTTACTATTTTTTTCTCTACCTTTCCCGCCTTTGCGATGAACGCCTTTGCAGGGGAATCCATCGTCACGGATACGCCTCCGTTTTTAAAATAATATCCGTTTATCTTTGCCTCCGAAACGGATGCTGCTCCTGCTGCCAAAACAAGTGTCATACATACTGCTAAAATTTTCTGTGCTGATTTTTTCATGATATCCTTCCTTCCTAAGGAACCGCTATGCATTAACCGTTCCTAATACGTTTTAATTTCTCCATATTTATCCAGTTCCTTCTGCTGTGCAGCCTTCATTTCCTCATAAAATCTGAGTTTTTTTTCATACACTTTAGAAAGCTCCGGATCCTCTCTATGATCCTCCAGTCCATACTCCTTCCGGAGGATCTTTCCCAAATACTCAGACAGCTTATCTGCCCCGCTTAAATTCATGTGCAGCCCGCCATCATAAGTATCCGTTTCAAAATCAATCCCTGTTTCCTCTAAAAGCTCATAAAAGTTAATATACGGCAGTTCATACTTTTCTGCGTAATCCACCACCTGTTCGTTTTCCTCCTCATACCACTGTGGCGACAAACTCGGTGCCTTTATCAGGATCAGTTTTATCCCCTTCTCTTTACAGAGCGTTCGGAGGTGATCCAGATATTTCATCGCGTATCTGCTAAAGGTCCTGTCCTTATGCTTCGATTCCGCAAGCTCCGTTCCCGGCTCGCTGATTCCATCCTCTCCGGCATCGATTGCGCCCCAGGGATCGTCAATCTCATCCTCTGCTCCATCTGCATCCTCTCCGGAACTGCCTTCCTCATCCAGCTCTGCCCAGGGGTCGTCAATTTCATTCTCTTCCCCGGCATCCTCTTTCTCGCGGGCTGTCCCAAAAAGCCATGTACCGTCTGCCACATCCGACTCGCTCAGAGGAAGGACATCGATCCGCATATAGTAACCATTATGCGTAATCTCCCTATTTTTAAAGTAATAAGTCAAATCCCCTTTTTTCAGTTCAGACACCCTGGCGTGATATCTAAGGATAGGAAAAATGTAATCCAGCATTTTTTCCCCCTTACACATGGAAGCCCGAATCGCATCCACCTTTGTCTGCGACCACTTCATCCCGTCAAGCGTCATGCGGTTATACTCCTCACGCTGTGACGAGCCATGTGTCAAAGACTGTACATTATAGATCACAACCTTTGGAGTCTCATATTTCAGTGCATCCTCTAACATGTAATAGGACTGCCATACCAGCTGCTGCGCATTTCCTCTGATGTAACTCGTGATGCCGTAATTTTTCCACAGATACATCGGATCAAAATTTTCGTAGACCTCACAATCCCCCACCATCAGAACATCATGCTTCGTGGATTCTTTATAATACTCCGCTGTAAAATTTCCCTCCAGGGGCATATCCTCTGTACCGTCATATTTCGGCACCACCAAACGCTGCAGACCAAAAAACAGTGCCATGACCACGACAATGGATATCACTGCAGTACAGACCTTTTTCCATCGCTTCATCTCTGCCTCCGTCTCCATTTTTGAATGCTAAAACTGGTTATAAATAAACTGCTTCACATCAAATCCCACCCCATACTTCCCAAAAAGAAGTACGATAAAAAACAGCAGGACAAAAATCCCAAAGCGGACCACATATGGCTTTTCAGAAATCTTCTCCCGCACACTGCGGTCACGCCCAAGCATACTCACGATAAACATAAAAACTGTACCGATAAGTATAATCAAATAATCAGATTTTGTCAAACCCAGATCAAGAAACTCCTGTACGGAAAACTGTGACAGTTTGAATTTTGTAAACATATGAAAAAACTGTTTGAATGTCAGCCCAACATCAGCATAGGTATCGAACATCCTGAGGCAGCACATCAGGAGAAAGGTACGGATCACCTGAAAGGAACGGTAAAAAAAACTGCCCGAAAGCTTCGGAAACCGCTCATGGAACCTCCGATATACCGGCTCTAACTCACCCGTAATCATAATGATGATTCCGTTCATGATGCCCCACACGATAAAATACCAGTCCGCACCATGCCAGATGCCCGTCGCAAACCAGGTCAGGAAAGTAGCTATGTAAATAGCGATCCTTCTCGCCCCGCCCATGCCAAAATGCTTTTTCGTCCACTTCGTAATGGATTTCATCGTCTTACTGATACTGCATGGATAAAAGATATAATCCCGGAACCATGTTCCCATACTGATATGCCATCTGCGCCAGTATTCTATGATATTTTTCGAAAAATACGGGCGGATAAAATTCTCCTCTACATGAATCCCCAAGACCTGGGCTATTCCTATCGTAATATCGATCCCGCCAGTAAAATCAGCATAAAGCTGCACGGCATAAAAGATCATCCCTGCGAAGACAAAGCCACCGGTATAGTAGTCCGGATCCTGCATCAGTGCCACCACAGCCACACTAACCCTGTCTGCCACTACGAGCTTTTTAAAATACCCCCAAAGAATCCTCTCGAAACCAACACGAAGTTCCCGAAGATCCGCCTTATGCTCTGCATAAAGTGTCTTCGACAAATCCCCATACCGGCTGATCGGTCCCTGGATAAGCTGTGGAAAAAAGGAAACAAACAGGGCAAACCGAAAGAAGTTCTTCTGTACCTCACATTTATTCCAGTAGACATCTAAGAGATAGCCGACCGCCTGAAAGGTATAAAAAGAAATTCCCAAAGGAACGATAAGATCGATCTGCTGTGGTGCTGTCTTTCCTGCTG
>JAFVAA010000750.1 GCA_017476305.1 Lachnospiraceae bacterium | reverse complement strand
CTAGGGAAGTACATCGACTGGAAAAACACTTGTTCCCGTCCTATATTATCATTATATTGTTCAGGAGTATTCTGAAGTTCCAGGGATGCTGTATGCAGTTCCGTATAAGGCATTGGCACTTCAAAAAAAGGAGGAGATTAAGGTACTCTGTGAAAAATTGGACATTGATGTGGAAGTTATTATTTCTAGTGGCGATTACCGGGAAAATGATAACAGCATTATCTGTGAAGAGCAGTATAACCGGATCGCCGTGATTATATACGAAAAAATATTTTCTTTCTCTGGAATGGACGGTACATTTTGGGGACGGTTTCATTACCTGGTTTTAGACGAGGCAGGAATTATCGATTCAAAGGAAAGAGGAATCAAGGCTGACTTTATCATAGAAAGGGCGACACGGGAGAATATCAAGATTTTTGCATTGACGACTCCGTATGTGGACTGGAGGGAGTACGTAGAAAAGTATGATTTTGCGCAGATCATTGAGAAAGAGAGGCCCGTGCCTCTTGAACAGATAAAAATTCAATATAATGCACAGAAGAACGGCATTTTAGTCAATCAGGAGAATCCGATCCTGCAAAACACACTGCAAGACAAACGTATACCAGTGAATAGCATTATAAAGCAAATTGTAAAATACGCAATTAACAACAATATGTCTATGATTGTGTTCAAAAATAACAGAGCCGAAGTCATTTCCATGATGGTTGAAGTTCATAAGCTTTTGGTGGAAGATGGGTTGTTTGACCCTATAGAAAGTGGAGAGACTGAGAACATCCGGGAAGAGATAGCTGCCGCATCACAGTGCCCGCTTGAGGATATGGAGGGGATTTTTGCGGATGAACAACAAGAGATAGAGGCATTAAAGGCCATGAAGCATGGAATGGCATTTCACAGTGCAGCCCTGCCGATAGAATTCAGGGAATTCGTTGAACATAACTGGGGGGTGAATAGGGCAAAATTCTGCATCGTGTTTTCTACAGAAACATTGGCATTTGGCATGAACAGCAATGCTGACATTGTTGTTATAGCAGACATGGTGAAACCCAGAGGGGGTCAGAATTCGTTTCTTACAAGGAACGAGTATGAAAATTATATTGGAAGAGCCGGAAGACTGGGAAAAGAGAGAGGATATGCTTTTTCAGTTGTTCGTTCAAAGAGAGAAGCGGACTGGAAGAAAATGAAAGAGGAGGATCTGATAATCAGCAGCCAGTTCGAAAATTTGGATAACGGGGAAAAGGTCTTTTATATTCTGAATATGTTCGATGATAGAGAAAGAGCATCTGTTTCAGAACTGACAAAACATTTGGGAAGGATACCTCTCCGGGATCACAAGGTCAGCGAAAACGAAGTGCGTGAATATCTGCGTATGCTCGTGAAAGGCGGATTCATCCAGTATGATGCAATTCATTCGCAGATACAGGGGGATGAGAGTTATCGTCTTTTAGATGCAGGAAAAAGGATCAAAGGATACATTCTGTCTTTTCCATCCTACCTGCATTTACACCGTGTGACGGACCACTTGATGAGCAGCGGAGCCGGAAGCAATGTTGAATTTATATTCAGGATGTGCGGGACACCAGATTTTCTGCTTGGTGCCAATCATACATGTGGGCATGAAAGAAGAAGGGACAGACATTTTTACCGACATAAAATTATCGGGCTTGCGAGGCAGAAAAAATATAATTTTGTATTTCATAGGGAACGAGAAGAATATTACCGCAGTCTGCCGGACGAGGAAGAACCTCGGCTGCGTTACACTATTGCTTTGGCTATGTGGTGCGGCGGAGAAAAAGTCGGAAGAATATGCGAACAAACAAACATCCCATACGGTCTCCTGAAAAGTATTGGCGAGAACATGAGTTATTATTTGGAAATTGCCGAATCAATCAGCAAAGGATACACAAATGGCATGGAGATGGTCGAATACATCGAAAAAATGCGTGTAAGCATGTATTTCGGCATTCCAATGAGCGTATTGGCAATACTTGACAGGCAGGAAATCCATCCAAGGCAGCGGTATCAGTACAAGATCATGGGCAGGATACTGGATTATTTCAACAGAACAAGCGGAGAAATTGATTTAGGGGATTATGAATCCCAGCTTAGAGAGCTTGGATTGAAAACAGATTTTGAAAAGTTATCGGAAGAGAACAGAGGCATTCTGATACATGCCAACAAGAGGATATGGGAATGGCTATAAATACACTAAGGGATCTAGCAGAAAAAAAGATTATAGATGCCGATACCGTTCAAAGGATGCAGAACCGTTTAACCACAAACAATGAGGAATGCATGCTGACAGGTCTTCAGAAAGAAGCCTTTAGAAGAGAGGGATTGTGGTATGACGGTGATAGTTGCAGCAATGTAATGATCCAAGGTGCGACATCATCGGGGAAGACCTTGGTGGCCGAGGTGATGGCAGCGAACATATTGCTTCAAAGAAAAAACCTCAGTGTGCTTTTTCTCGTTCCGCTAAAGGCAATGGTAGGAGAAAAGGTACGCCATCTGTCTGAGGACTTAGGAGACGAATGGAGGATATTTGGATCTTCGGCAGATTTCCAAGAGAATGATGAAGCAATTATCAACAGCAGCTTTGACATTGCGGTCATTGTCTACGAAAAGTTTTTCGCATTGATGTCATACCAGACGAAAATGCTAGAAGGCTGCTCCATGGTTATTGTGGATGAAATACAGATGATTTCCAGCAAGGACAGGGGACCCAAACTGGAATTCGCCCTGATGAAGCTAAAAAAATACTATGACTCGATTCGTATTGTCGGCATTACTACATGCGACTGTAATACGGATATGCTCTGCAGCTGGTTGGAAATTGACGAGGATACAAAAATTGTATCCACTGAACGGCCGGTAGGAGTGAAGGAATACATTGTCAATACAGATGGCCGTATTTCCTGCCGGATAACATCGGGGGAAAGGGACACTGAAATTTCTGACAACGAAAAAGATATATCGGAAGATAAATTAGAAATAATTTCAAAAAACGAACGGAACATACATGGGGAAAAAGAAAAGTCCATCGT
>JAFVAA010000749.1 GCA_017476305.1 Lachnospiraceae bacterium | reverse complement strand
TATCGTACTACGCCGGGCGATGTGATATTCAATGTAATCAACTATACATTTTTCGGATTATTTACCCTAACCTGTATTTTTCCGTTTTATTATCTTTTGATCAATACGATTTCGGATAATCAGCTGGTACGTATCGGACGGGTAAACTTTTATCCTTTGATCGTAAAGGGCGGGAAGCAGATTTTCGGTATCATGCTGCAGAACTATATTGCGATGCGGGATGTTGGCGATTTAGGACGTGCGTTCATCGTGACGATCAGCAGGACGATCATCGGTACCGTACTGATGGTAATTGCCTCAGCCTTTGTGGGATATCTGGTAACACAGAAGGATATGTGGCACAGGAGCTTCTGGTATCGTTTTCTTGTCATCACGATGTATTTCAATGCGGGCCTGATTCCGATCTACATGAACATGGAGCTTTTAGGTCTGACGAGAAATTATTTAGTATATATTTTACCGGCAATCGTACAGCCATATAACATCATCCTGGTAAAGACCTATATCGAGTCGATACCGGGCGAGCTGGAGGAAAGTGCATTTATCGACGGGGCATCGCATTTGCAGGTATTTTATAATATCATTTTCCCGTTGTGTAAACCAATTCTCGCTACGATTGCTATTTTCGGTGCAGTGGGACATTGGAACTCCTTCCAGGATTCCCTTTTGTACATGAAGGGGGATACGAGCCTGATCACCTTACAGCACAGGTTGTATACCTATCTGAATCAGTCATCGGATCTCGGAACCATTTTAAGTCAGAACCTTTCTGCAGGAGAGGCGGCGCGTAAGATGGATGAGGTGCTGAATTCGAAGGTAACACAGTACACGGTTTCCATGGTGTCTGTAATCCCGATTTTCTGTGTATATCCATTTATGCAGAGGTATTTTGAAAAGGGCATCATGTTAGGTGCTGTAAAGGGATAATAAGAGGAGCTTTTCCGGTGAATGGCGAATTTGCTCTGCTGTTCACTGGAAATAAAAAAGGATAGTAATTGCATGGTGAGGAGGAATGACATTGTTTAAAAGATCATATAAAAAATTATCTTCCATTCTTCTGATCTTTTGTATGCTGTCAGGGATGGTTTCGCTGACAGGCTGTGGCTTTGAAGCAGAGGAAAAAACGGTCACATTAAATGTTTACAGTATGTTGGCGAATTATTCCGGAATGCAGACTGGATGGATGGCAGATGTATTAAAGGAAGAGCTGAACATCAAACTGAATATCACTCCCTTAGGGAACAATGCATTTGAGACAAAAATGCAGGAGGGGGATATGGGTGATATTGTAGTATGGGGAAATGACAGCAATCTTTATACAAAAGCCGTGGAAGAAAAACTTTTATATGATTGGGACAAAGACAATCTATTAAAAGAAGAAGGCTCCTATATTGCAGAGCATATGCAATCGGCTCTGAGGAAAAACCGGGAGCTGACATCGGATATCACAGCAGGAGAAGAGAATACCCTGTATGGATTTGGAAATTCTGTGGCAACATCAAAGAATGACCATGAAGGATATATTTATACGTGGGATATTCGATGGGATCTCTATAAGCAGCTGGGCTATCCGAGGTTGGAGACACTGGATGATCTGGTAGTGATCTTAAAGGAAATGTGTAAGCTGGCACCGAAAAATGATGAAAATGAGCCGACCTATGCCATGACGCTTTGGCCGGACTGGGACGATGCCATGGTGATGTATGTCAAGGCGACGGCAACCGGTTATTATGGATATGATGAGTTGGGGATTGGTCTGTATGATCCGGATACAGGAACGTTCCATGGAGCGTTGGAGGAAAATGGTCCTTATCTGAATATGCTGAAGTTCTATAATACGCTGAACCAGGAGGGGATTTTGGATCCAAATTCCAGGACGCAGAGCTATGAAGATGCAAATGCCAAAATGGCAAAGGGGACCGCTATGTGTTCGATTTTTAATTATGCAGGGCAGGCCTTTTACAATACCTCTGAGCATTTAGAGCAGGGAAAAGCGATGCTTAGCAAATGTCCTGATGAATCATGCCCATTGGGATATGGCTCATCTATAGAGGGCAGGGATCGAATTTGGAGTATTGGAGCAAATACGAAATATCCGAAACGCTGTATGCATCTTTTGAATTATTTGTGTACACCGGAGGGCCGTCTGACGACGGAATATGGTCCAAAGGGGCTATGCTGGGATTATGATTCCAATCATAATACTTCCCTTACGAAGCTCGGAGAAATGTGCATGAAAAATCCGGATGAGAAGCTGGAAAATGGTTATAAGGGAACTTTTCTTGACGGAAAGCTGAAGGTGGGCAACGAAACATGGGATATCAATGCGACGAATCCGGAATCCAATGAGGAGACCTATAATTATCTGAATTGGAAAAGTGCATGGAAAAACTCTGTCAGCGACATCGAAAAGGATTGGCAGAAGAGAACTGGTGCAATCAACAGTACGGATTATGTCGATCATAGGGATCACAAGATCACACCGGCGTCGGATTATCATACAGGAGAAAAGTCAGAGGATTTAAAGAGAACCTGGCAGGCAGTTACAAAAGAATTGAAGGATTCTTCATGGAAAGCGATTTATGCCGTGAATGATGAAGAATACTATCAGATCGTAAACGATATGATAAAAAATTGCGAAGGAGCAGGATATGCGGATTGCGTAGAATGGTCTGAGGGAGAGGCAGCAAAACGGTTTGATTCCGAGAAGACCATAGGAGAATAAAGCCGTCAGGGAGGGTAGTTTGTTTTCCATGCTTTATAGCGAACGACCAAT
>JAFVAA010000748.1 GCA_017476305.1 Lachnospiraceae bacterium | reverse complement strand
TCTGCAAAGCCTAAATTTGCTTTTTGTCTCAAAATTTTACTTCCCTCTGATTCTCTTTTACCTTTTCTGCTAAAATTCCCCGAACCCTCTGGCCAAGTTTTTTCTGCTCTGTACGTTCCAGCTGTGTTACATCGATCGGCTCACAGTACTCAATGATGATATGCGCCCGATGCACCCAGGGAATATGCTTTTCCAATGCAGAATCCGTATTATTCAATGCTACCGGTATTACAGGCCTGTTTGATTTCAGTGCCAGCCGGAAGCTTGCTTCATGAAAAGGCAAAAGCTCTTCCGGATTTTCATTTTTATTTCGCGTCCCCTCCGGTGCGATATACACAGAGGTTCCATTTTTCAGAAGCTCAATTCCCTCCTGAATCGTCTGCATCCCTTTTTTTATATCCGAGCGGTCCAAAAACAGACAATTCATGTATTTCATCCACAGAGAAACCATGGGAATCCTTCCGATTTCCTTTTTGGACACATATGCAAGCGGATATGGGCCTGTGGTATATCCGGCCAAAATGTCGAAAAATCCTCTATGGTTAAATACATAGAGGGCCGATTCCCCTTTCAGAACATTCTCCCGTCCCTTTACAGTGACCCGGACGCCGGACAGAAAGAGAAGCGGCCGAAACCCCAGATTGCATACCACCTTTTGCGAACACACGGCTTTCGCTCTCCCATTGATAAGTCCCACCAGAAAAAAGATGAGAAACAAAGGAATACTGATGATCGTGTATAGCAAAAGATAAATCCCTACCATGATCGTTCTCATATTTAATTTTCCTCCTCAGATGCTTCTTCCGGCTCAGTATCTTCCTGCGGATTCGCTGTGGCAGGTTCTTCCGTAACTGCCGGTTTCTTTGTAACCACAGGCTTTCCGGTCTCCTCCGGCTTTTTCGTCTGCTCCGGAGCAGCAGTCTCCTCTGAATCCGTGGTTTCATCTTCCGTATTTTCACTATCCTCCGGCTCCTTCGTCTGCTTCGGTGCCTTTGTCTGTTTCGGTGCTGCAGTCTGTGTATGACTTTTTGAACTCCCCGGCGTCGCCGTCACAGGTGCTTCTGTCACCCTCGGAGTCGGTGCCGCGGTCATTTCCGGTTCATTTTCCAGCTGAATATCATCGACATCACTAATCGGATCACTTTCCACCTTTTCTTCTATCGTAGTCTGCTGATAATATTCTTCTAATGTCAATTTCTTCTGATATAAGTATTTCGCCAGATTTTTCCCGACATAGCGGATATGCCACGGCTCATAGGAATAACCGGTCACCCGCTCCCGCCAATGCGGATAGCGGATAATAAAACCGAACCTGTGACAGTTTTTCTTCAGCCACTTTCCCTCCTGTGTCCTGCCAAAGGACTCCTCTAAATCACAATTTACAGAAGAGCAGGAGACATCTATCGCTAATCCCGTCTGGTGTTCACTGCTTCCCGGAAGTGCGGAAACCTGATTTGCTTTTTCTTCCCCTTTTTTTCTCACATTGTTTTTATAGATCTGCTCCTGCCGCTCATAGGAACGGTACGCCGAAACTCCATAAAGTCTGTAATTTTCCTTCAGGGCAGCGGCAAAAAGCTCTTCTAATGCCTGCGCTGCCTTTTTCCTCATATAGCTTTTCTCATAAACTCCGGTATAACTAAAAGAAATATTCGGAACCACCAAATCTGCCGGAATATACTCCTTTGGTAAGAGATGCTCCCGATTTACCAGGACGGTATAGCTCTCCGGATCGGTATCTACTTCAATATACTGCTTCTATACGGCTGGAGTTTCTGTCTCATTCATCTGCGCAGCTTTTCCTCCGATTTTTGAATCACTATAATGATATTCGTATGGC
>JAFVAA010000747.1 GCA_017476305.1 Lachnospiraceae bacterium | reverse complement strand
GGTACCGATCCAATCGCGATAACCGTTTCAATCATCGAGTACTCATCCAAAGGCTTATTCGCCACAGCAAAGCCTGTCGCCGTCGGCGGATGCGCGTGAAGAACTCCTCCGACATCCTCACGCTCTGCATAACACTTTAGGTGCATCTTTATCTCGGAAGACGGACGATACCCAGAAAGAGCATCCAAGACCGTCCCGCTGCTGTCGATATGCACCAGCTTTTCCGGTGTGATAAAGCTTTTGCTGATTCCTGTCGGTGTCGCCAAAAACGTGCCATCCGGCAGCTTCGCAGACACATTTCCGTCATTTGCCGCCACCCAGCCAAGCTGCCACATTTTATGGCAGATATCACAAATCTCCTCCCGTAGTTCCATGTAACTAAGCTCCATAAATAACCTCCATTCTTCTTTTTGGGAACTGTCAATCACTAAACATTCCTTATCGTAAACAATCCCTGGTTTCCTACACCGGCTGTACAAAAGCCTCCGACTTCAACTCACTTTCATCGGAAAGGTTGAACCGCTTTAAATACCGGAGAACCTCTGCCTCCGGCAAAGGCTTCGAATAATAATACCCCTGCAGATAATCTCCCTGCAGTCTCTTGATGATATCAATATGCTCCGCACTTTCTATCCCCTCTGCGACGATCTGCTTGCCCTCTGCCTTTATCATCGGCATCAGATCGTTTAAGAACTGATTTTTCCCTTCTGCGAAAGACCAGATCAGGCTTTTATCAATTTTTACAAAATCCACAGGCAGATCCATAATATGCGAAAGCGTGGAAAATCCCGTTCCAAAATCATCCAAAGCCACCTTCGCCCCAGTCTCCTTCAGGCGATACAGGGTTTCCTCAACTGCCTTTTTATCCACGAATTCACTCTCCGTAATCTCCAGATGGATTCTCTCCATCGGCATCTGATACTGACTGGCAATCTCCACCAGCTCCTCGGTCAGATGCTCATACCGGCACTGTGCAGGCGAAAGATTAATACTGATATTTTCAATGCCCATATCAAAAATATGATTTTTGCTCGCAAACATACAAGCCTTTCGAAATACCTGCAGCCCCAATTCGATGATCGTATGATTTTCCTCTGCCACCCGGATAAAATACTCCGGATCAATATACTCTCTGTTTTTATTTTTCAAACGTGCCAGGACCTCTAAAGAAGTGATCGTCCCCTTTTCGAAAGAAAAAATAGGCTGAAAATGAATTTCCAGGGTATTGTCCATGATAGCTTCCTCGATCAGATGGGAAACCTCCTGTCTTTCCGCAGCCTCCTGTACGGAGCCCTCCTTTAAATGTACGAGCTCCCCTAATTTATGATGTCCCTCATGGTCAGAGCGTGCGTAGTGGATCTTCTGCACGATCTCATCGTAATCCGTACCGTACTCCGGATAAGTCACCTCATAAAAGCAATATTCATGATTGACCAGAGTATCTCCCATATTCCAGGTATGCTTCAGATTTTCCTTTATCCGGTAGTAAAGCACCTCTACGTCAGAACGGGAACGCAGCAGTACCGCAAAGGTAGACGAACTGATATGATAGACCACAGCCTCGCCGCTGTTCTGCACGATCACCTTTCCTATTTCCCTCTGAATTTTCTGTAAAAGCTCTGCACTATAAATCTGATTCATGGATTCGAACTTCGCCACCCGTACCAAAAGGCAGGAGGTGGGAATTTTATACTGGATCCGTTCATATAACACATCTGCAAAGCCATTCCTGTTAAAATGTCCCGTAACATTGTCCACATAAAAATCCGGACTCTGCTGTGCCAAATAATAAGCATAGATAAAAAACACCATGCAAATATGCCAGACAGAAAAGTAAGGAAGATTAAAAATTTCCATCGTAATGGATATCATAAAGACTGCAATCAAAAGACTATACAGTTTTTTCCTCCTTACGGTAGCCCTGTGGTTAAATCTCCATACCACTCCCAAATCGACCAAAAGGTTAAGAAAAATCAAAACCCCGCCGACCACAAAAAGAGTGGTCCTGTGCATCTCTCCGGTCTCATCGAACCAATATGCAAGCTTTAAAAATGGAGAAAAAAGAACAAAAATCGTCAAAATCGTATTTGGAATCAGACCAAAAATAATGGTAGTAATAAAATGGGAACCCAGTTTATGCACCGTCGCCAAAATATACATATGCAGAAAAATGCAGCAGCCGACCTCCATAAAAAGAGATATCACCTGCAGTGCTTCACTCAGCACCAGGGTCTTTCCGTACTGCTTTGACAAAATCACATCTACAGAAAAAAAGGCATTCAGCGTCAGTGCACATAAAAAAAGCTGGAAAAATACCGTTCTTTTCGTCGGTAATTGTTTTTTTATCAAATCTATAAAAAAAATCAATGCATAAAAGCCCATCGCGGCGATTTCAAAAAACAGCAGATTATCCAACCAGTGCACCTCCTATCTCGTTTTCCGGGGCACTGGGCTGTTTGTGTTCATACAACCTCTTAATCTCCTCTCCCTGGGCATAGGAAAACGTTAAATTCGCAAGCTTCTGCGCCCATACCACTTCATCGATCCCATCTACGACAACATTCCAGTTTTTCGCATTCAGCATATCCAAAAGATATGGAAGCTGATTACTCGTCCCGGCACAAAACGCCCTCGTGATACGGCGATGGATCTTCACGGCATCAAACGGCATATTGATCACAGTTTTCAAACTGCACACACTCACTCCAAACTGATCTAACAGGAAAGAAATCCCATTTCCACGCAAAACGCCAAAGACCTCCTCCAGCTTTTTATAATCCGAATTCATATTCAGATTCACTTCGAAGCAGATAAACTGACCTGGTATATGATACTTCTTTAAAATACTGATATACTCTCTCGCAAGCTCCGGATCCTCTAACTGCCCACTGGTCATATTGACATGAACCTTTTTGATGCCGGAGGTCACTAACTCCTCCTTTGCAACATGCTTACCGATCTGCTCCAAAAGAGCTTTCCCGAACTCTTTCGCAAGTCCCATCCTTTCAGACAACCGCCACAGCTCCTCCTGATGAATGAGTTCACCATCCTGCAGCTTTTCATATGCAACGGACTCCAAAATAAACTTCTCCGGATTCTTCTTTGACTGAATCGGAACCATATCTAAAAGAAATTCCCGGTTCGTAATCGAATGGTTCACGACACGCATCGCCTCTAAATTCTTTTCAATATCCCTTTGTCTGTTTCCATGATAATGGATCAACGTCTCTTTATTCGTCTGCTTTGCGGACAGCTTGCGCATACTCGTAATCACACTGTTAAAATTCTCCATCGTATAATCCGCATCCGCGAACTCCACAGCATAATAATCCACAGAAAGAGCCACATTTTTATCGTTGATCCGAATATAATCCGGCAGCTTTTCCAAAAGAAGCTTATGCTTTTTCTCTACCTGAAGCTCAGACGGATACAAAAGCATATATTCAAAGCTATGGGTATGATACACCGCATGCTTTCCGCAATTTTTCTGTAACAGCCCGCCCATCCGGCGATGAAACTCTACGATCTCATCCTCTGTACAATAATTCGTAATACTTTCGATATTTTTAATCGCTACTCCTAAGCAATAAAAATTTTCCCGGTATTTCTCCCGCTCCTGAAGGACTTCATATAATCCCCCCCTGGCAAAGCAGCCGCTTGACTTAAATCTGTACTGATCCATATTATGTAAAAGCATATAATCTACTACTAACACCACGGAAAGCAAATAATAGGAAAGCAGATTACCTGTGCCAAAAAACATCTCCAATGCGATATCCAGACACAATGCCAGATTTAGCACCATCAGGATTACAAATTCACGCTTCGCTATTTTTCTTTTATGACAGGTAATATGCGTCAGCCCCGAAAATACACAGAGCAGCATGACCGCACTCTGAATCCGGTTCCCCCGTCCATACGCATCCGCAATATGATATTTTTGCAGCCTTCCATAGCCTATGACCGGTGAAAGTATCACAAACAAGAGGCTGGCGGCTGCCAGACCGTTCAAAAGCAGCTTTTCCCACTTCAGATGCTTTTCGTTGAACTTTACATAAGCCGTATCGTAAAGATAGAACTGAAAGCAGAGTCCGACCGCTAAAACACTCATAAACATACCGGAAACAATTTTGATGATTTTTGTATCATGCGGCAACAGGAGCAAAAGGCCATTTCCGATCACGTTCGCCAAAAGAGCTGCAATCCCCCAATGTAACAGTTCCAGATAGATTCTGTTCTTTTTTACATCGATCCAGTTTTTATAGTTGTAAAAGAAAAGTGTGATCGCTAACATTGCCAGCGAGACCACTTCACATGACAAATACCCATTCATACGACCTTCCCCCATTCTTTCTCCGGATTGTTGATATCTTTCCCCATAAAAACGAACTTGCTGTTTGCTTTTCTTCCCTGATTGTACTCGTGTACTGACACACTAGTCTCTGCCATAAATATGGTAACAGTTCTTTCCACCGTTCTTTGATTTATAAAGCGCACTATCCGCCTTTTTATATAAATCCTCGAAATTCGTAGCCATATCCGGTGCGATCGCAATCCCCACACTGCTTGAGATACTTATCGCAGTATCCCCATTGGCATATGTTCTTCTGTTCACCTCACAGATCTTATCCGCTTTTTTCATAATAAACTTATAAAGGCTTTCCTCATCAAATGCCACATAGGATGCACACACTGCAAATTCATCCCCGCCGAGACGCCCCACATATGCGTCCCTGTGGAAGATCTCGGACAAACGGTTCGCAGTATCCACAATCGCCTTATCCCCCATAATATGTCCAAGCTTATCATTGACATTTTTAAAGTTATCCAGATCGACCATGAAGAAAATCCGGTAGGAACTGCTCGGTATATTTGCCAGACTTGCTATCACTCTTTCTTCCATCGTCTTTTTATTGAGGACCCCGGTCAGAAGGTCATTTTCCGCACGTTCTACCAGATTCTTCTCATCTGCGATCTCCTCATCGGCACTTTCTATCTTTGCGATAAACTTCACATTGTTCCCGGTACGGGGATCCTTTATCAAAGTGCCCATGATTCGAAACCAGCCATATTTATCCGCTGCCACCTCGATACGTACCTCTGCTGAAAAAATCTCTGCCGTATCTTCAAAGAACTGATGCAGCCGTTTTCTTACAGAAACATCCTCCGGATGGACCAGATTGTAGACTTCATAAACCTCCTCCCCTAAAAAGGTATCTGTTTCAATGTTGAAGAACTCCTTTACAGTGCCAAAAAGCTGAAGCTTTTTCGGAGAAAACTGCATCTCTATGAGAATCGATTTGTTCAGTCTGCTGATTGTCCGATAACGCTCTAACTGTTCCTTTTCTTTTCCGTACCGATACACCAGAAGAACGGTATAAACCAGAATCCCTCCCCACAGGATTCCTGCGAGCCAAAGGAAGAAAGACGTTTTCGTACTGAATTTGTAGCTGTTGATATAGAACGTCCTTTCCCTGGTCAGATAGCCAATGTACCATTCACAGTTCGAAACCGGCAAAAGAACGGAAATAAATCGTTCCCCTTCATAGGTATAGCGCAGGGAAATATCCTTTTTCTGCTGCATCGTTTTATAAAGATCATTGCTCTTCAAACTGCTGTCCCGGATACTGCATTCGCTGATATAAGTCAGGAAATCACTGGCTTCCCCGGCGAGGATATCATAAAACCTTTCTCCGCTGGTGAGATAATTTCCCCTCATGGTCATCAGAAAGGCACATCCATCCTGTGTGACTTCCCAGTGTTGTAAAAGATCATTTATCTCCGTAATGCGGATCAGGCCCACTAAAATGGCATCTACACTACTGCCGGACCGGACAGGCGTACAGACGGCAATGTATTTGTTACGGTCATCATCCTGTACCGTGCTGCTGTAGATCACGGTTTTTTTGTCCTTTATGATGGTATCCAGAAACTCACTTTTTACCAGATTGAAATTTAGAGAAATCTCATCCGAATCGTATTCCTTTTCTCCTGTCTCCCGGAGTATCGTGTAGAATGCGAAATCCCTCTGGTCATTCTGCAGGATCTTCTTCGTCTGTTCCACATCTGCAAGTGCGCTGTCTGCAATCAGAACTGCCGTTTCCTCTAAGGATGAAATATGTTCTTCTATAAAGTCATTCAGATACATACTGAACACATTGGCACTGTTCTCCATATCAGAAGCAGATCTTTCTCCCACAGCATCTGATATCTCCTGGTTGAAATGATAAACACCGATCAGTGTCACAAACAGGGTTATCGCTAAAAATATATATCTGCTCCGATACCATTTCATTCTGTTCCTCATACCCGACCTCCGTACAACTGTAGTTTTCTATCTCAAGCCATGATAAGCATAGTTATTGTAACAGTCTCGCTGACCTGTTACCAATTATTTCAAATTTATCAATAATGTTCCTTTCTACAGTATAGCATATTTCACTAAAAAATACTATAATTTTATTTTTATAATTGTATTTATGCTTTCGATTGGTTTCGATTTCACCAAAAGCGGAGCAAATGAAAAGGAAAAAGGAGGCTCTAAGCCTCCTCCTGTTTAGCATTCCGGTATTCCGGAAACCATTTCTTTGACGTATTCATACAGCTTCTCTCCGGCATCCTCTCCGTATCTGGCAATGATTTTTACAATCGCACTTCCGACGATAGCACCGTCCGCTATGCCCGAATACTTTGCCACCTGCTCCTTTT
>JAFVAA010000746.1 GCA_017476305.1 Lachnospiraceae bacterium | reverse complement strand
TTCTTACTGTCTCCATTTTATAGTAAGCCTCTAAAATCAGCCCGACTTCCTTTTTCCAGGGATTTTCTATTCCCCTTTTTACGCCTCCCTCCGGCATTCCTGCGGAAAGATCCCAGTGGCTCTCATAGGAAAAAAGCTTCTCTGACAGTTTTTCAGAAAGCTTATCAAGAGAAACTCCCCCACTCTCCAAAACCGCTTTTTTCAAAGTGGAAGCAAGCTCTCCCTTTGTCTCTTCCAGTTTATCATTCCTTCTGCCGGATAATTCCTTTAAGATGCTCTCTACGGCAGCCTGCTGTCTTTTCTGTGAAGGAAGCACCAGTTCACTATAAACTCCTGCACCATACCCCAATTCTTCTGACAGGATTTTTGCGATTTGCTGCGGATCCGTTTTGCTGTTTTCCCCCTTCTTTTTTAATTTGCAGCTTCCCACCTTTCCTCTCCGGCTGTCCCATGTCTTAGACAGGGTATATGCTCCATTCTTCGTTTCGAAGGAAATTTCTCCGTCAATCTCTTCGCAGACATCTCCCCCTGCCAGCTTCGGAAAATAGTTTTCTAAAAATTCCCTGTCACTTTTCGCACTTAATTTGACATCGCCAAAAAACAGATAAAAAATGAGATCTGCAATCGTACTTTTTCCCGTTTCATTTTCACCGATGAACAGATTCATGCCATCCTTAAATTCGATTTCCCTGTCAATGATACCGGCGAACTGCTCACATTTCACTTTTCTTATTTTCATAGCTTTCCCCTGACCAATATCCTTTCCTTCTCCATGTATCAGCAGAACAGCGATTCCGCTCCAGACCATAACAAAATGATATTCTTCACATCTCCCTGCATTCCCGTAAAAGCTCATATGCCATAGAAAGCTCCGTGGCATCCCCCGAAAAATGTTCTAAAAACTTTGCGGCAAAGCTGGTTTCTGCATATTCCGAACGGATTTTTTCTATCGTAATTTCTTCACAAAGCTCCTCATCCCTCACCTCATAAGTCAGATACCCTTTGAAAAGCTCCTGATAGATTTTTTCCTTTTGCCGATATTCCTCCTGCCTCGCCGTTCCCGCTATGGTAAGCCTGATCACGGCATTCCCTGCATTTTTTATTTTTTCCGAAAGAACCCTTTGTATCTCATCAGAAAGAGCAGTATCGCTCTCCGGTCTTACGAAAATTTCCAAGTCGTAGAAACGGATTTTTCCACTTACATATTTTTTCGCAAAAACCTGTGATTTTCCATCCTCCTTTTCCACGGAAAGGATAAAGGCATTCCCCTCCGTGCGATTATGCAGATCCGTCTGCTCATGCGTTCCTGCATTAAAGATCCGATGCCCCTTCGTTTCTTCCTCCTCCTTCAGATCTGCCGGATAAGGAATGTGCGTATGCCCGATAAGCCACACATCCATCGGAATATCGAAAAGCTCCTGTTCCGTCATGGGAAAATATTCCTGGTTCATATCCGGCGTCACTCCCACGATGGCACCATGTGCGATCCCAATACGTATATTCTCCGTATCTTCCTCCTTTGCGTCCCTGATCCATCCTAAGTTATTTTCCCTGCCGTGCTTTGACCGGCAGTATGCCGGATAGATTTCCACCCTTTCCTCTCCAAATTCATAGCAATATTTTTCGTAACTGTTCAGAAGAATAATGTTATTTTCGACAGAAGCGCATGCCTTTTCAAAGCTTTTCCAAACCTTTTCATCACCATTATAAAAATCATGATTCCCCGGAAGTACGAATACCCTTCCCGAAAACTCCGAAAGGATCCGTACCACCCTCTCGATATCCGAAACCTTTACGGTACTGACATGATCAAACAGATCCCCGGCGATGACAAATAACCCGCATTCCTCTTTTTCTGCCTTTTCCACCATATTTTTCAGGCACTCGAACCGACTCTCTGTCAGCTTTTCCCTAACCTCCGGATAACGGTCATACTTTTTCCCAAAATGATTATCTCCTGTCAAAAAGATTTTTAACATCCTCTCCTCCTCTTTGTTTCTACAGTGCCGCAATATCCACCACCGACAGATGCTCCTTATCCATATTCTCCAAACTCTCTAAAAGCGCATTCGCCGTATCCAGTGAAGTCAGCACATTTACCCCGGTCTCTATCGCCGTCCGGCGGATTAAAAAGCCATCTTTCAGCTTATCCCCGTGTGTCGGCGTATCAATGACCAGATCAATCTGATGCTCTAAAAGAAGATCCATCAGCGTCGGAGCTTCTTCATGAATCCGGTTGATCGGAATCGCCAAAACACCATGCGCATTTAGCACTTTCGCCGTTCCTCTCGTCGCGAAGATATCTTAGCCAAGCTTTTTAAACCGCTTGGCGACAGGAATGCACTCCTCCTTATCCTCATCCTTCAGGGACATAATCATCTTTTTATGCTTCGGCAGATTCACACCCGCTCCTAAAAACGCTTTATATAAAGCCTCATCGAAAGACTTCGAAATTCCTAAAACCTCTCCCGTGGACTTCATCTCCGGTCCTAAGCTGAT
>JAFVAA010000745.1 GCA_017476305.1 Lachnospiraceae bacterium | reverse complement strand
TTGCAAGACGCACATACTTTATGTTCCGAAAGCAATCAGAAATCAGAGGAAAACAGACAGCGTTCATTGATGAAGTTATCAGTGGAGAAAAAATCGTCAAGGCATTTGGTCAGGAAGAAAACATGATTCGCAAGTTTGACGAACTCAACGACGAACTTGGAAAATGTTATTTGAAGGCAACCTTTTTCTCGTCCATTACAAACCCGGGAACGAGATTTGTGAATAACCTGGTTTATGCCGGAGTAGCTATCAGCGGTGGTCTGGTTGCAATGATGACCGGTGGAATTTCTGTGGGAGGTCTGACATGTATTTTGAGCTATGCGACACAGTACACAAAACCGTTTAATGAAATATCCGGAGTAATCACGGAATTGCAAAATGCGATTGCCTGTGGTGCCAGAATCTTTTCTCTGCTAGATGAGCAGGAGGAAGAAATAAATCCGGATGCAAAGATACTTTCTGATGTCAGGGGAAACGTGGAAATCAGTCATGTGGATTTTTCATATCAGCAGGATCAGCAGTTGATAGAGGATTTGACGCTTCATGTTGAGGCAGGGCAGAGGATTGCAATTGTCGGACCAACCGGATGCGGAAAAACCACTTTGATTAATCTGTTGATGCGGTTTTATGATGTAAATCATGGAAAAATAACTGTGGACGGCAATGATATTACTCAGGTCACCAGGGAGAGTCTTCGGAGGGCTTATGGAATGGTTCTTCAGGAGACATGGCTTAGGAATGCAACGGTTCGGGAAAATATTGCCATTGCAAAGCCGGATGCAACAGAGGAAGAAATCATCGCAGCGGCAAAAGCCAGTCATGCACATAGTTTTATTAAACGATTGCCGAAAGGATATGATACTGTCTTAGGTGAAGAAGGGGGCAATCTTTCCCAGGGACAAAAGCAGCTGTTGTGTATTGCCCGGGTAATGCTTTGTCTGCCGCCAATGCTGATTTTGGATGAGGCAACATCTTCAATCGATACCAGAACCGAAATACGGATTCAAAAAGCATTTGCAAAAATGATGCAGGGAAGAACAACATTTATTGTAGCGCACAGACTGTCAACGATTATGGAGGCGGATGTGATTTTGGTTATGAAAGACGGAAAGATTATTGAACAGGGCAATCATGAAAGTCTGTTAGCGAAGAAAGGCTTTTATTATGATTTGTATCATAGCCAGCACATCAAAGTATAAGTGATGCAAATTCAGTCATAAAATATTGGAAAGTGCCATAGGATATTATGAAAAAATATGATGTAGGTAACTATGGCGTATACGATTATTTTAGATCCGGGACATGGCGGTTCCGATCCGGGTGCCACATATAACGGAAGGCAGGAAAAGGATGATGCATTGGGGCTTGCAACCGCAGTCGGACAATTGTTGGAAAATGCAGGTTTTGAAGTGGAATAT
Source organism: Lachnospiraceae bacterium (assembly GCA_017476305.1). Classification (GTDB taxonomy): domain Bacteria; phylum Bacillota; class Clostridia; order Lachnospirales; family Lachnospiraceae; genus Butyribacter. The sequence continues at coordinate 219 of JAFVAA010000745.1, read as the reverse complement.
ACCAGAACGACAGACGTCTATGACACTCCGTTTGAAAAAGCAACCATTGGAAACAATGCAGGGGGTGACTTGTTTGTTTCTTTCCATAGAAATTCATCGCCCACGGATAATATGTACAACGGGGTACAGACATTGGTCTATAATGATGAGGGATTGAAAGCACAGTTGGCACGCAATATCAATGCAAATCTGGCGGCAGTGGGGTTTGAGGACCGAGGT
>JAFVAA010000068.1 GCA_017476305.1 Lachnospiraceae bacterium | reverse complement strand
CAGATAACAGAGGGAGAACCTTTGGTATCTACAAATGTAACTAACACAAGTATATCAGAGGTTTCTCTTCTCTGCAAATAAAATTTTAGGGCAGAAATACTCATGACTGATAACTTTTTCCGATTCTTTGTAAAAATAGCAAGACAACGAGGTTGCTATTTTACAAAGGATGGAAAATCTAATCAGTCATGTGTATGACAATTCTTTTATCTGCCTGTCATAGCAGAAGGGAGAGATTTTATGGAGATGAAGGAACAGGAAGTAGCGTGAAAAGAAATTCTAATGCTCACAGCAGGAGCTGTTTCGCAAAGAATTTCTATGTTTCACGCTGGAAAAATCGCAAAAGAAGCGATTTTTCTCATTTATTTGTCATGCAGCAGGGCTGCATGACAGGAGAATCATTAAAGATGATCAGCATGGCAGATGTGCAGTCGCAGGAAGTCAGATGGCTGTGGTATCCGTTCATTCCGTATGGAAAGCTGACGATCATTCAGGGAGATCCGGGAGACGGGAAGACGACACTGGTATTGAACCTTGCGGCAAGGCTTTCCAGAGGGGAAGGCATGGAACCGGGAATGGAGATAGCGGAACCGGTACACATCATCTATCAGACGGCAGAGGATGGGCTTGCGGATACGGTCAAGCCGAGACTGGAGCAGGCGGGAGCAGACTGTACGAGAATCAGTGTGATCGACGAGAGTGATAAAGTCCTGTCCATGATGGATGAACGTCTGGAACAGGCGGTAATCCGACAGAATGCGAAGGTGCTGATACTTGATCCGATACAGGCATATCTCGGTGGCAATATGGATATGAACCGGGCTAACGAGGCAAGGGATATGACAAAGCGGCTGGGTGCATTGGCGGAGAGGACGGGATGTGCGATTATCCTTATCGGTCATATGAACAAGAACGGCGGTGGCAAAGCGGCTTATCGGGGAATGGGTTCGATTGACTTCTTCGCTGTGGCAAGAAGTGTGCTTCTGGTCGGACGAATCGAGGGAGAGGAAAATCTGAGGGCTGTGGTGCAGATCAAAAATAATCTCGCAGGGTTTGGTCATGCGAAAGCCTTCGCCTTATCGGAAGAAGGATTTGAGTGGATGGGGGATTATGAGATCTCTGCGGATGAAGTCCTCGGTGGTATCGTACCAAAAGTCAATAAAAAGGATAAGGCACTGCAGTTCCTCCGGGGGATGATGGCACCGGATACGGTAGTGCCGAGCGAGGAAGTGGTGGCTCTGGCAAAGGAAGAGGGCATTGCCAAGAGGACTCTGGAGAGTGCCAAGAAGGAGTTGGGGATCCGGGCAAAGCGGATTGCCGGGAAGTGGTACTGGGATCTGGGTTCAGGGGGAGAACACACCCCGAAGGATTGATTCGTTATCCGTACCAGGTAAGGGCGCAACATTGCAGAGTATCAGAAACTGCGGTCTTAAAGATTGCAAGGTTGCAGGATATAAAGACCTTGCGGTGTTGCGGTCTTAAAAAGTGGTGGGTATATTTCTGGCAGTCAGCGGGGCTGTCCCGGCGGAGCAGGACGGTCACGCTGACTGCGTAAGCTAAGCTCCCGGCAGGGCGCAAAACCGAAGAAGTGTGGCTTGCCACACTTCGAGGGGAGCATTTTTGATGGGCCAAGACCGTCAAAAGTGCTTTTACGTTACTTTCGGAGAAAGTAACAAAGCCTATCCGGCTTCAAACTTCACTCCGTTCGTTTTCAGCTCGGATAGAGGTCGAAGAAATAAAGCACAGCACAGGACGGATAAAAAGAAAGAGCAGATTATTCTCTTGCCCTAATTATGACAGGATTGAACAGGAAGGGGTTTAGGATGTTCTGGCTATTGATGGAATGATGTGGAAACAAGGTGCTAATTATATTAGGAGATTAAGGATTGGGGGGTATCAGCATGGAGAGGACGATCAGTATTTCAATGGGGAAAGGTTCTCTGGCACACAACAACCGGAAGTTCGTGGCAGAGAATGTAGACAGGAGCAGGGTTCCGGATAATGTGATCTACCGGCAGGAAGATCTGAAAGCGGTGTATCACAAACTGTTTGACAACGCATTACAGGAGTATAACAGCAGACAGAAACGGAAAGACCGGAAGATTGTTGATTATTACGAAAAGATACGACAGAGCCGGCAGGAGAAACTATTTTATGAGATGATCGTGCAGAT
>JAFVAA010000744.1 GCA_017476305.1 Lachnospiraceae bacterium | reverse complement strand
TGATAAACGCCGGTACTGCATAAGCAAGAATCGGAAATGCCCTCCAGAATGCCTTTCCCTTTACACATTTTTTATTGAGCAAAAGTGCCAGAAACAGACCGCCAAAATAGTTAATGAATGTAGAGAGCACCGCCCAAAGGATGTTCCAGCCTAAAATCTTTACAAAGGTCTTTTTCACATCGGATAACAAAAAAATCTGTTTAAAGTTCGCAAGACCGATCCAGTCCACCAGCTTTGGCGGTATAATGTCTCCTCCGTAATTGGTAAATGCGATTAACGTCATAAAAACAATCGGCAGTACATTAAAAATCAAAACACCTGCAACCGGTAGAAAAAGTGCCACCACATAAAATTTTTTATCTATAAATCTGCTCACGGACTGACGAAAGGAAAGCAGCCCGCGTCCTGCCTGCCTGTTCTGATACAGGGTATTTACATCCCTTATATTGACGACATGCAGCATCAGGAAAAATACGATAAGCATCACTGCCAGAATTCCACGAAGCATCATGATGACAGAATCGTCTCCCTGGATCCCCAGCCAGGAATCCCCTTCCACAGTCCCAAGCGTAAACAGGCCGATGAGATCCGTACAGCCGGTATTTACCAGATAGACGATAAACGATGCAAATACTGCAAGATATAAAAATCCTTTTATGACCTGTCCGTATAAAATCTGCCCGGTTCCCATGACAATATAAGAACACCAGACCGGATATTTCCCCGTTTTTTCCATCTCCGAATCTCCTCTCCTGCTATTTTGCCAGAACATAGATGGCATCGTAAATATTTTTTGATGCCTTTTCCAGTGCCGCCTTCATATCCGCTTCATTTTTATATTTGACAGTTTCTCCGTCCTTTGCCCGAAATGCATCCTTTGCCACATCACCAAACAGCGTCTGTACCGGATCCCAGATTTGATCGACCGCTTTTACCGATGGCATAAGATAGATGGAACCCTCATTCAGACTGCCAAAAATAGCATCTGCCACTCCACCGGCATCCTTTGAAGCATCCGACCTCGTTGGCGCGATTCCTAAAAGCTCCGCACGTTTTTTCACCATGTCAAAGCTCGTGGCAAATTTTACGAATTTCTCACAGGCTTCTCTGTTTTTCGTATAAGCACTGATCCCATACCCGTTGATTCCACCCATGACCACATTGGATACCCAGTCAGAACCCGACATGGTACTGCTATCCTTTGATAAATCTCCATCTGCGGGAAGAAGCTTAGGAAGCTCAATCATTTTCAAATTTTCCGCAGCTTTTTTCTCTGCCTCCTCATCACCCAGCCCTTCTCCTGCATACACCTCTTTTAACCGCTCATGAAAAAGCACATAGGTATCCGGAGTTGACACAGAACAAAAATAGGTTCCATTCGCTACATTTGAGTACCTGCTGGTCTTTACAGAATCGTCGATACATTCCTTTCCCATAAGCCCCGCAAACTGCTTCATCGCCAAAAGACCAGTCGCTGCATTTCCCGCACCGAGTCCGATATCCTCCGTATTTACCGTGCCGTCTGAATTGGTCCCGAAAACATATCCGCCATACGAAAAAACAAAGCCTGCCATCATATAAAAATCATTTAACGATGCTACAAATCCATATTTGGAATTTCCATCCTTATCCGAATCCCTTAACAGTCTGGAATAAGCATATAAATCAGTCCAATTCTCAAAAAAATCTGCCACACCGTTTTTATCATCATCCCAATCCTTTTCCCAATTTTCAGGCATCATGTCTTCTCTGTAAAAAAGCATAGGCTCCTGTACATTGACAGGTACGCCGTAGTAATACTCCTTACCGTCCGAAATCGTTTTAAAGGCATCCCACGCTTCCTTTGGCGTTTTATCATAGCATTCGTAGTCCTCCACAGGAAGAGCTACGATATGCTTATCCTCTGCATAGGTCATCAGAATATCATTTGCCTGATACAGCACATCCGGACCATATCCATAGGGACCATTCTCTGCCAGATTCGAATATTCCTCCATATTCGCATCCACTGCCTGAATCCCTTCCTCCTTATACGCCTCATTAAATGCAGATAAAAGCGCATCCAGATACC
>JAFVAA010000743.1 GCA_017476305.1 Lachnospiraceae bacterium | reverse complement strand
CTGCGGAAAGGCTTCCGTTTATCGTACCGCGTACATCCGGGAAGTCCTCCCAGCGTCCGATGCGGTTGCTCCAGTAGTTTAAGCCGAATTCGAGATTGAACGCCTCTAAATCGGGATATTTTTTCTTCATGCGTTCTACGAAAATTTTCTGTGTTTCCGCAGAAGCGGCACCTGCGGAGCGTGTTTCATTATCGAGCTGGTAGCCGATGACCTGTGGATGGTCCTTCGCTTCCTCCATGAGCTTTCGGATGATGCGCTCTGCATATTTTAGGAAATGGGGATTGCTGATATCGATGTTCTGTCTGCGGCCGTAAAGCTCCGGTCCGTTTTTCGTGACAGAAAGCACATCCGGGTGCTTTTTATGAAGCCACGCAGGGATGGCATAGGTCGGGGTACCGACGATGACTTTGATATCATATTTTTTCGCAGCATCTAACATCCTGTGCAGATGCGTAAAATCAAATACACCCTCTACCGGTTCCCAGGTACTCCATGTGGACTCTGCAATCCTCACCACATTAAAGCCCATGTCCTTCATCATCTGAAAATCCGTGTCGATTCTGTCATACGGCATATACTCATCGTAATAAGCAGCCCCAAATAGAAATTCTTTTCTTCCCATAAATAATCCTCCTCCCAGTGTTGACAACATTTCCATTTTCTGTTAATCTACATTTAAATATAAAAGTGCGTGAAATAGGCTGTTGCAATCGGTTGCGCAAAGTATAGCATATTTTGGTATCATTGTAAAGAAGGGAAGTGTGATTTTGGATACTTCAGTTCAGAAAAATAAAATAACGATTGTAGATGTGGCAGACGCATTAGGAATCTCAAAGACTACTGTTTCCCGGGCTATTTCGGGAAAGGGAAGGATTGGAGAGGAAACGAGGCAGAGGGTGCTTGATTATATTAAGGAAAATGATTATAAGCCGAGCCCGCTGGCGAAGGGGCTTGCAAAATCCAGAACATATAATCTCTGTTTTGCGATTCCGGATGATTCTACTGCTACAGATGCGCCTTTTTTTCTACGCTGTATGCTTGGTGTCGCAAAGGAAGCGGCACCCGTGGATTATGATATTTTAAATGTACTGATGCATGAAAGGGACATTTCCCAGCTGAAACGTGTGGTGGAAAACCGTAAGGTGGATGGTGTGATTTTGGGACGGACGCTTATGAAGGATTCCAGAGTCAGGTTTTTAAAGGAAAGTGGGATTCCTTTTGTGGTGATCGGAAGTACACAGGAGAAAAATGTGGTTCAGATCGATAATGATCATATCAGGGCGTGCCGGGAGCTGACAAAGGCTTTACTGAAAAAAGACGTCAAAAAAATTGCCCTGATCGGTGGCGATATGGCTCATGTGGTCAATCAGACGAGAAAAAGAGGTTTTGAAGAAGGCGTAAAGGGGTTGAAGGCTGAGGATGTGCTTTACTACCAGGATCGGGAGGAAAGAGAGGAGATATACGAGGCAGTGATGGATGCTGTGGAAAAAGAAGCAGAGTGCATCGTATCCACGGATGACCATATCTGCTACAATGTGCTCCAGAAATTGCACAGCGAAAACATTTCCATTCCTCAGAAAATCAAAGTGGCTTCTTTCTATGACAGTCAGATCATTGCCAATCATCATCCGGAAATCACAGCACTTCAGTATGATCCAAAGGAGCTTGGCATGATAGCCTGCCGCACGCTTTTAAAGCTGATTTCCGGTGAGGAAGTACAAAATAAGGTGCTTCTAGGGTATGAGCTTCGGTTAACGGATTCTGTTTAAAGCTTTAGGATGTGTTTTTATATCAGAAAGGTTTTGTGCTTCTTCTGTATGGTTCAGGCGCAGGTCGGGTATTACGTTTGATTCTTTACCATGTCTGTCGATTTGCGGATGGTCAGAGTGGTACGTAGCAGGTTCCTGCTCAGAGCGACCTCGTTAATGAGGGCGTACAGAACATAATAGCTGCACTTCCCGAGCTTACTGCGATCCTGCTTGACAGAGGTAAGAGGCGGATCGCTATAGGCAGAAGAAGGAAGGTCGTCATATCCGATGATACTGATATCTTCCGGAACGGATTTTCCGAGCCGTTTGCATTCCTCTGTGACGCCGTAGGCGATCAGGTCATTTCCGCAGAGAATGGCAGTAGCTCCGTGATCAAGGAAGGTTCTTACATGCTCCTCCACACCGGCAGAGACAAAGTGCCCATAG
>JAFVAA010000742.1 GCA_017476305.1 Lachnospiraceae bacterium | reverse complement strand
TCACAGATTTTAGAGCTTGTGCTGATGCTCCCTAAAAATTACCGCATCAGCATCTACCTGCATTATTATGAAGGATATCAGGTGAATGAGATTGCTTCTATGCTGAATAAATCGGATAACACGGTTTCCGCGTATCTGTCCCGCGGAAGAAAAAAGCTGCGGCAGTTAATAGAAAACAGCAGCGAAGGACAATTTTTCGATTCGGAAGGAGAGATGCATCATGTCAGATAATTTTGAGACAGAGTTTAAAAATTCCATGAAAGAGCTTCATTTCTCGTCTGGCGAAAGAAAACGTTTGCTCGGAAAACTCTTGCAAACAGAAAAAGTGATGAAAGAAAGGGAGGTCATACCTATGAAGAAATGGACACTTGGAAGGACAGCAGCTGTAGTAGCAGCATGCCTCGTGATTACAGGAGCTACAGCATTCGGGGCATCAAAAATCACATCTTTTATGGCAACATCGAACCCTGGACAGGAATACCACACCGCAGATGAGATGTCAGCCGCACAGGCAGAAATGCAGAAGCACAGCAAAAACACCAGCCTTAGGTTTCCGGAATTTCCGGATTCCTTTTCCACTGGCTATAAATTTAGCAGCGGTAATACGGTTCAGGTAGATGGCAGGGATGAGGAAGATCATACAGTAGGTGAATGGGAGGATCTCAGTGCCGAATATAAAAACAGCGCTGGAAACTCTGTCTCCATCGAAATGAGCTATCATCCCGGCGAGACTCCGAAGTATGCTGCCACAGAGGAGCGTACCATCAAAGGTGTAAAGATGCGTTTTGATTATGATGAGTACCTGGAACTGCCGGATGAGAGTTACGAACTGGACGCAGCCACAAAAAAAAGGATGGAAAAAGGAGAGCATTTTTATGTAAGCTATGGAAGCAGTGAAAAGAAAACGGAGTTTTTCAGCTCTGTATCCTTTACGAAAGACGGAATTTTCTATCTGATCGATACCTTCGATGATGTAGACAGGGAAGAACTGTTTTCCATGGCAGAGGAACTGATTGGCAGGTAAAATTTTCTAATGATACAAAACACCCATCGGCAGGGATAAAATATATTTTTGTCCCTGCCGGTCTGCTTTTTCTAACAACTGCCAGTTCCATGTCTTTAACAATTTTTTCTGCCAAGCATTTTACTATTTTATATAGTCACTCCTTTTTTCTTTAACAAACTCAGTAATATCTTCCACGAGATACTGTCTGCCCTGCGTATGAAGCACATCATAACAAGGCACAATATAATTATCCAAAATTCCTGAGTCATTCAGTATCTGATATACGATTCCCAAAAAATAGCAATCTAAAATCCGTTTTTTTATTTATCTACGAATATAATAAAAAACCCGCATAAAGCGTTTTTTCCACCATTTTCTTTCCTTCCTCAGATACCAGCACATGCACCGAAATCCGGTATTCTCCAGGCTTTAGAGAACCGTAAAGCCACTTCCACTGATATATATAATCAGTCCTATCCTCCTTTTTTATCCTGTTCAGAATATCGTGGTATCCGTATTCCACCCCGTCTAGCGTTTTTACCGGTTCCCACTCCCCGTTTTCCTTTCTCTCCACGTGAAAATCCTCCCCAAAGCCAAGCTCTGCCTCTACCTCCGAATCATACTGGTCGAACCGGAGCGTTGCCTGTTCTGGAGAAATTTTCCGGGCAGATATGCAAAGTCCATAATCCTCTAATTCGGAGGCATGGTCATACACCCCAATCGCTCCCTCCTGCTCCTCCGGATGAAATTCTAAAGAATCTAAAATCTCCATCACCTCATCGGAATACCTTTTCCACCACTTTTTACCGTGTGCATAGCTATTTGCTACGATTTCTTCATTTTTCCCGCAAAAGCAGACATAGCTCCATAGCTTTGAACCATCGTAGTATCCCACCCATGCCGTATCCCCTGCCAGAGTTACCTCCTTCGTTTCAAGCCCCGTTCCACACACACCAAAATTTTTTTGAACCCCGACCTCGATAAACTGCTTTTTCTCTCCCTCTCTGAAAAACTGAATCCCATAATCCGCAGAAAACAGTTCCTTATCATCCACACCGTATGCACGGGCAGACAACCCCTTCAAAAGTCCTATGCGAATGCTGCCGTAGGGACCGCCCTGCGTCACATATTCCTGAAATCCATTTTCAGAAGGATCTTTTTTTACAGATACATCCTTTCTTTCTGTTTCTCCCTCTTTTTTTCCCGCCTGCAGAGATTCCCTCTCCCCTCTCCCTATGATTTGTTCAATATCCCTCAGGATTCTTTTTCCATCGGATGCCGGAACATGATACCTTTTCCCTGAAATGATCCATACCTGATCCGATATCATCTCAATATCCAGATTCTCCCTTCCTGTCTGAAAAACAACATCATATGCCCATCCGCCAGTTTCTTCGTTTCTCACTCTTTTTAATGAAACACGTTTCAAATCATCATACAATTTTGAAATATCGTCTTCTTCCAGATCCGTCATGTTTCCAGTTGATCCATTTGTAATAAAAGCCCTGCTCACATCGCTTTTTTCAAAGGAAAGAAAATTTCCCTGATATGCCTGAAGTGACCGAAACGACCAAAAAAACAGGAAACCTCCCAAAATAAAAATCATGGATACCACTGCTGCAATCGTTAATTTTTTGTTTTTCATCATGATACATCCCCCTTTTTCCACGAAATAATTTCAGAAATAAAATTTCATTTTGATAAGAATACTTTATAACAAAGTAATTTTCAGCAAAATGTCTTTCCATTTTATCCCTGTTATATATCAGACGGAAAAAACACAAAAACTGTTGCATACTTTTTTATTTTTACCTCCATGCCGAAGCAATTTTTTTAACCCTTCGTCCTCTCCTACAGATACCACATCACGACCTTCCCTCCTTGCTTCCACCTTTTCCCGGTACCTGATACCGAAAGACCTCTCCCTTCGCCCGGAATGGAAGTCTGCTGCCAAAGGGAATCAAATAGGCATGCGTATGATGTACCACCAGCTTCGATTCGATCCACCCATCCGTGATAATCAGAATCGGACCATCCTTTGGAAAATCCTCCGCAGCCTCCAAAAGCGTGACCGCCGGCTGAAGTACCGTTCCCCCTCTGCCCCTTACCTCTACTCTTCCGGCTATCTCTGCAGGCGAAACATAACCGATATCATATGGCGCTGCATCACAAAAGACCACCCTTGCTGCCGGGACCTCTCTCGCCTCACTATAGCTTGCGATAGCTCCCAAAGCCACTCCAAGCTCCTTTTCCGACATAGAGCCTGAGGTATCCACAATCACGCCAAAGGTACGACTATCATCAAGGTTCTCCTGCATGACATAGCGAGGTCTCGGAATATCCGGTGTCACTCCCTGTCTCCTGCTGGGCCGCGCATAGCTCCTGTGCTTTTCCGGGACCGGAAAATACTTTTCAAATCACTTCGCACGCTTCACATCCCATGGAACCG
>JAFVAA010000067.1 GCA_017476305.1 Lachnospiraceae bacterium | reverse complement strand
TTCGATCAACCAGGAAAAATACCTGAAGACCTTTCTGGAGCATCCCGATGTTCCGATGGACAACAACGCAGCAGAGCAGTCCATCAAAAATTTCTGTATAGGAAAAAAGAACTGGCTGTCCTGTGACACAGTATCCGGGGCAGATGCGAGTGCCATCATCTATTCGATTACGGAAACAGCAAAAGCGAACGGACTCAGACCGTATTATTATTTAGAATATGTGCTGTCTGTCCTGTCAGAACACATGGAGGATACGGATTACCACTTTATAGAAGATCTGCTTCCATGGTCAGAAAATCTTCCGGAGGAATGCAGACATTTAGAAAATCAGACCAGTAAAAAATAGCATGCCAAAAGACATGTTATTTTTTGCAAAGGTACGGACTATGAAGTGTTTACATTTAAGGAATTTCATTTGCTGATTTTTCCATACATTACTACACCAAATAGAACTTTAATCATTTCATATCATATAGATTATAAAAACTCCCTGCATTACAGCCAATCGCTTTTTCCCCACACTTTCTTGTAACACATCCCTCGAAACTATTTCTCCCCTTTTTCCTGCACTTTAAAAGGCATCCAGAGGAATCATTCCTCCAGATGCCCTAAATCCATAAAACTAATCAATTTGTGATATCTTCACTCACGATATCCTACTTATTGTTGATAGCCGCCTGTGCTGCTCCGGACATTCGGCAGTACATCCAAACATTTCCGAAAACCAATGTTTATCATGTTTCCTAAAGTTTTTCCTCAATCAAACCACTTTCTGCATTTTCTTTAAAACTGCCTTTGCAACATCCTTCTTATACCCTAATTCCTCTAATGCTTCCAAAGTATCTGCACCATTATTAATTGCATCCATGATTTCAAACACATCTTCCCTTGCCTCTCGCATTAATCTTTCCGATTCCGTTTCAATTACCGTACCGCCCATAATATTCACCAGCCTTTCCTCTACACTATTCCCGTCTGAAATATGTGTAATAATTGTATTGACAAATCCCATCAAATCTACGATTTCAATATCGCCCAATTCCCCCTGCTCATGCAGTTTATACATTTCATCACGAAAATATTCCAGATCCTTTACCGCTGCATTAATATCCTTCTCTGAAACAATCTCCTTTTCGTATCTCGCTATATAAAAAGGAATATACGCAAACAATCTTTTCTCGATGATATATTCCTTTGTAAAACTGTCTAATATCACATTCTATGATTCATAATCAACTGCCTGTCCATTCGGAAAACGAAAGGTTATTCTGGTCTTTTCCGGTGTTTCCTTAGAACTCTTTACATAGATGACTACGAATCTTGGCATAAATATTTCTGCTCTGCCAATATCCCACTTTGCAAACTGTCTGGCTACGATAAACGCATACTCTGCAATCCGTATCGCCATAGAATTATCATCATAGCTTTGACACTCAATCAGATATACTTCATTCCCTATCTTCAAAAGAAAATCGGAAATTTGTTCTTCGATTTCCTTACTTCCATCCTCGGTCTCTTTTTCCGTCAGAT
>JAFVAA010000741.1 GCA_017476305.1 Lachnospiraceae bacterium | reverse complement strand
ATGCGGAAATCAAAATGATGCTGGAGTATTATATGTTTTATGAGATGATTTCTGAGGGGATCAATCCTTATATTGATTCGGTAGATGATATCGTGGATGCATTAAATGAAAAGATCGAATGTTATTTTGAACAAAATTCGAACAGTGAAGAACGGGAGAAAATGGCAGCAGAGCTTTTATCCATGCGTGAGGAGGTTATCGCCAGGATGAGGGTTTTGACGGCTTATGTGGATAAAATTGTGGTGTACGAGCACATACTGAACAGAGTTCAGTACAGGTTCGAGGACAAGGAGATGCTGCCCTCTGACGAGGCTTTTGCAAAGGATTAGATGAGTTTAATTTTATCCGGAAGGGACAGCGCGGCTGTGAGCGATAATATACGTATTGCGATAGGACAGCTTCCAATGCGTATGAGCAGAACGAAGTATTATGAGCTCATTAAGGATAGTATTTCCGTTTACAAGGGAAGTGATAAAAGCTCATTAGACGGATTTTTATATATGTTCCGCACCAGTGCCATGCTTTATCGGGATGAAAATGAGGGAAAGTATTTTACGGAGTTTTCTTCGATCGTAAAGGAGCTTGAGGAACTGGATTATGAGAATATTTCCTATGAGCTGTATCAGATTTATTCGGAGAAGATCGAGGCGCTGGCATCTAAGCTGAATGACATTTCTGATCTGTATATGCAGATTGGACAGCTCTTAAATGAGATGTACATCCTGTGCGTGACCGGAAGCTCCGTAGAAAATGAGGAGGATATGGAGGGGCAGCATAGCAGGACTGTGATCCGGGGGATTCTTTCTTTGTTCTGTGGGAAGGATAGTGATATCTGGGAAAAGTCAGGATTATCTGATGCCTCTGAGGAGGAACGTTTGGATTATCTGAGCGGATCTTTCGTGAAGATCGAGGGAAAGCAGGAGACTCTTTTTGAGGAATTAGGAGCTTCGGAAACGGCACTGGGCCACATACTGGAGGGGAAGGCTCCTGTGCTGGAGGAATGTCAGAAAAGAGAGGAGCTTCTGCTGCTAAAAAGACTGTTTCTTTTGACTTCGAGCAGTATTTTTGCGGATTTAGAGGAAAAAGGAGAGGAAGAAAAGGTGACAGAGGAGCTGGCAGACCGGATGACAGCAGAGCTTGTGTCAGACTGTAAAACGTTCTTCCAGGGAAAGAGCCGGATGGTCAGGCGTGCCGTGATGGCAAATACCGTAGGGAAAATGCCGGTCTTTTTTAAGAATGCACAGGAGATTGCTGATTATGTCGTGGATTCTCTGAGGCGGTGCGAAGATGAGGCGGAAAAGTACGCTTCCAAACAGCTTTTGATCGATATCATGGTGCAGTAATGCGGGGATTCATTTGTGACCATTCCATAGATGACGGATGGGAACAGCGGTTGCTTTACCGGCATACGGGAGAGTAGAGAAAAATGTGTAGTGGAGGAGAATGTGTGTTTGAATGGAATTCAAAAATCTATATGGATGAAAAGGTGGGGAAAAATCCTGTGAAATACAAGAGGATGCTGGAGCAGAAAAAGCTTGTGAAGCATTGCTATGTCCTGACGCTGCCACTGAATGAAAAAAACTGTCTGGATATTTATTCTTCCAGAGAGTTCTGGTTTCAGTATTATCATGAGCGGCAGATGGAGGTGGTGGGGCTGGCGGTTTCTATGGAGTCTGCAGAGGAGCTTCTATGCCGGATGGCGAAGGATGTTTACCTTAAGTATGGAGATGTGGACGCCGAAAGCATGCATCGTTTCTTTGAAGTTCAGTAGTCATTAACGGAATATGGTTCCGGATAAGAGAAGAAAAGAAAAGGAGGGGAGCATGACGCTTGTTCTTTCTATTATTTGGAAAATACTATTTATACTTTTGATTATTTTGGGCGTCCTTCTTTTTTTGCTTGGAGTGCTCCTCGTTTGTCCGATTCACTATAAGGTATCGTTGGAAAAGGGTGAGGAGCTTTTTGTAAAGGGCGTAGTCCGGTGGCTTTTCTTTCTGGTTTATGTGCCGTTTTCCTATGAAAATAGTGGGTTCCAGTTTCATCTCCGGATCTTTGGGATAGAGCCCGGACGCAGAAGGAAGGGGAAAAGGGTTCGAAAGCGCAGCGTAAGGAAGGCAGAGAAGAAGCGTCCGGAGGATGTCCCTTCCAAAGAAGCTGTGGCAGGGGATGACATTTCCCGGACAGAGGGGCAGCAGGAAAGAGTGGACTCCCCGGTGCCTGGAGCAGCAGAACAGCAGGAAAAAGAGGATCCTCCGGTGTCAGAAGCAGCAGAACAGCAGGAAAAAGAGGATTCTCCGGTGTTAGAAACAGCAGAACAGAAGGAGGGGACGGGAAAAGGTGAATTTAAAAGGAATTTTTCGTTTTCTTCTATTCAGGAGTTTTTTCGGAAAGTGAAGGAGAAAAAAGACTGGGCGGCAGAAGGACGACGATTTATAAAGGATGAAAATACAAAGCAGACGATTTGCATAATTAAGGATAATGTGGTACATTTAATAAAAAAATTAAAACCAAAGGTTTTAAAGGGATACATAGAGTTTGGTACGGGGGATCCCTGCCAGACGGGACAGGCTTTAGGTGCTCTTGCCTGTCTGTATGCGTATTATGGGGGCGGAGTGGAGATTGTTCCTGATTTTATGGAAAAAAAGCTTTTGGGAAGGCTCTATATTCGGGGCAGGCTCTCTTTGCTTACTGTTTTACTTTGTTTACTTCGTGTGGTACTTAGTGAAGGCTTTGGTCGTTTTAGAAAAGATATAAAAGAATTAAAGGAGGCATTGTGATGGCAGAAAACAACTTTAAAGGAACGGTAGAGTCACTTTTCAATGGAATGGAGGGCTTTATTACAGGAAAGACAGTCGTAGGGGATGCGATGAAGTTTGACGACGGGACGATTATTCTTCCTCTGGTCGATGTGACATTTGGTGTGGCAGCAGGGGCTTTTTCAGAAAAGGAGAAAAAGGATAACGGTGCCGGCGGAATGGGTGGGAAAATCCAGCCGAGTGCGGTCCTGGTGATTCGTAATGGTGAGACGAAGCTTGTAAATGTAAAGAATCAGGACGGTTTGACAAAGATACTGGATATGGTGCCGGGGTTCGTAGATAAATTTACGGCTTCCAAGGACAAAGAGGGACAGGCGAAGGAAAAGCCGGAGCAGTCGGAGAAAGCTGAGGAATTATAAATTTCCTGTAAATAAATGCTTTCAGCATTTATCATGGAAGTTGCTTCGCAACTTCGTTATGTCCAAAAGGCGTGGACAAAATTATGAAAAAAGAACTTGCATTTTTTCAGGATGTTTGGTAGAATGTTCATGTTGTGCAAATGTGAGCTGATGAAACGTAATATTACGACGTAAGGATTACGACGTGGGTACTGCGTTACAGAGATAAATCAGTCAAGTGAAATAAAAGGAGGTGCTTACGATGGCAAAATGTGCAGTTTGTGGAAAGAGCGTTCACTTTGGAAAGAATGTGAGCCATTCACATAGAAGAACAAACAGGATGTGGAAGCCAAATATTAAAACCGTTCGTGTAAAGGTAGATGGTGGAACAAAGAAGATGCATGTGTGCACAGGATGTTTGCGTTCCGGTGCAGTAGAGCGTGCGTAAGCGCATTCTGAAGGGCTTGTCGAGAACAGAAAAGTATTTTCTATAAAGTGTATGAATTATGATAAACTGCGAAAAATCGCAGTTTATTTTTTTTTATAGGAATCTTCGCTACATATGATACAAAAAATTACGAACAAAACAGGTTGTAACCAAGAATCAGGCAGGTGAGTATGATCAGGATCGTCAAAAAATTATTTTCTAAAAAAAACATTATACTCATGCCTATTGCAATCCAAAAAAGGATAAAACCAAGCATTCTTTTCATAAAATCACCATGCCTTTCCAATTCCTGATAATTTTTATATTGGTTTGATTTGTAGTCTGTGTTATGGTATCATATACTTTATCATATGAAAGACGACAGGAAAGAATGACAAAAGGAAAGGTGGGAAACGTATGAAAGGAAAAATGAATACGAGCATGGGAGAGGTCGTGATAGACAGGGATGTTCTGGCGAAGTATGCCGGTGCGGCTGCCACGGATTGTATCGGTGTCGTGGGCATGGCTTCTGTCAATGTGAAGGATGGTATGGCAAAGCTGTTAAAGCGGGAGAATGCCAGCAGAGGAGTGAACGTATATGTGGTGGAAAACCGCATTAAAATCGAGCTGCACGTGATCGTGGCGTATGGAGTCAGTATTCGGGCAGTCGCACAGAATATTCTGGAAAGCGTGTATTATAAAATCCATCGATATACCGGTCTTGATGTAGAGGGAATCAATGTAGTTGTAGAGGGAGTGCGTATCATAGATGAGGATTAGTGGAGGAATAGATCAGTGATGAAAAGAATTGATGCAGGTATGATCCAGAAGATGTTTTTGGCAGGTGCAAAGGCATTGGAGGCGAAGAAGGAATATATCAATGAGCTGAATGTATTTCCGGTGCCGGACGGGGATACCGGAACAAATATGACGATGACAGTGATGGCGGCGGCGAAGGATGTGAGTCTTTTAGAAAAGCCGACCATAGACACCTTGGGGAAAGCCATTTCCGGCGGCTCCCTGCGTGGTGCCAGAGGGAATTCCGGTGTGATCCTCTCACAGATTTTCAGGGGATTTGTGAAAGCAATCAGGGGAAATGATGAAATACAGGCTGAGCTTCTCGGGAAGGCGATCTCGCAGGCGGCAGACACAGCATACAAGGCAGTGATGAAGCCAAAGGAGGGAACGATTCTGACAGTAGCTGCCGCAGGTGCTGAAAAAGCAAAGGAGCTTTTAGAGGCAGGAGATATAGAGGATTTAGCGGTTTTTTGTGATCAGGTTTCACAGTGTATGGAGGAAGCACTGCTCAAGACGCCGGATCTGCTTCCGGTCTTAAAGGAGGCAGGAGTGGTAGATTCCGGCGGAGAAGGTCTTATGACCTTTATCAGGGGCGCTTTGGATGCATTAAATGGCAGGACAGCTGACTTTTCTATTACTGTAGGTGGGACTACTTCTGTAGTACGTGCAAGCACTGCAGGAGAGGCAGATATAAAATATGGATATTGTACGGAATTTATCATTATGCTGGAACGAAATGCAGATGTGGTAGAGGGACAGCTGAAGGAATATTTACAGAAGATCGGAGACTGTGTCGTAGTGGTTTCGGATGAAGACATTGTGAAGGTACATGTCCATACCAACGATCCGGGCTTAGCCATTCAGAAAGCCTTGACCTATGGTTCGCTCACCAGTATGAAGATCGATAATATGCGCGAGGAGCATCATGAGAAGTTGATCAAGGATGCGGAAAAAATCGCAAATGGGGAAATAGAGCCCGTGAAGCGGGAAAAAACAGAGCTGCCTGCGAAAAAGTACGGTTTTATAGCTGTTTGTGCCGGAGAAGGACTAAAGAGCGTTTTTCAGGATCTGGGTGTGGATCATGTGATCGAGGGCGGCCAGACGATGAATCCTTCTACGGAAGATTTTTTAGAGGCTGCAGGAAAGGTGAATGCGGAAACCGTCTTTATCCTTCCGAACAATGGGAACGTTATATTAGCAGCGGAGCAGGCGAAAGCTCTCTTTACAGGGAAACGGCTCGTGGTCATTCCTTCAAAAAGCATCCCGCAGGGGATTGCGGCGATGATCAGCTTTTCGGAGGAGCAGGAGGTCACGGCGAACGAAGAGGCCATGAAGGAAAGCATGACGATGATTAAATCAGGTCAGGTGACTTATGCCGTTCGTGATACGACGATGGACGGGAAGGAAATCAAGCAGGGGAATTATATGGGGCTTTACGGCAAATCCATCGTTTCTGTCAGTGGTTCGATCCAAACGGCGGCAAGGGAGTTAGTGGAGTCGATGTTAGACGATGAATCGGAGTTAGTCAGTCTGTACTATGGTGAGGATGTGACAGAGGAGGCTGCAGAGCATCTGGCAGATATCCTTTTAGAAGCACATGATGAACTGGAGATAGAGGTCCAGTATGGTGGACAGCCGATCTATTCGTATTTTATTTCCGTAGAGTGACAGCACGGGACGAGAGGGGAAGAGGATGAAAGAAACAGATGGTATCAGAGTGATTAAAGGAATCGGAGAAAAAAGTGAGAAGCTCTTTTTTAAGCTCGGGATTACATCCGTCACAGAGCTTCTCCATTATTATCCAAGGATATATGACATTTTTACCGGAATCGTGCCGGTTGCTTCCGTGAGCGAAGGGGAAACTGTGGTGATAGAGGGGAGTTTTACCGGAAAGCCTGCGATCATCCAGACGCGCCAGTATAAAATTATCCAGGCGGTGCTTAGGGATGGTTCCGGCAGTATTCGTGTGGCATGGTTCAATATGCCTTTTTTACTGAAGACTCTGAAGGTGGGGATGCACTATATTCTTCGAGGGAAGATTTACGTAAAAAACGGAACGTTTCAGATGACACAGCCACAGATTTTGACCAAAGAGGAATATGTAAAGTGGTTAGGAAAGCTTCAGCCGGTGTATTCGCTCACTGCCGGTCTTTCGAATAAGGCTGTGACAAAGGCTGTGACGAATGCGATTCATGAATGTGAATTTGAATCGGATTTTTTGCCGATCGAGATTCGGAAACAATACGGGCTTTTACCATTAAAAAAAGCGATTTCCATGATCCATTTTCCGGACAGTAAGGAGGACTATGCAGAGGCTAGAAGACGCCTGGTTTTTGACGAGTTTTTTTTATTTTCTCTGGCTTTAAATTATATGAGGGAAGAAAAACAGGAGAAGCCGTCAGAGTATTTTTTTCCGAGTACGGAACGGACAGAGCAGCTGCTTGCTTCTCTTCCGTTTTCTTTGACGGAAGGACAGAAAAGCACGTGGGATGATATTCTTTCTGATCTTCGTTCGGGATTCGTGATGAACCGGCTGATTCAGGGGGATGTAGGCTCCGGAAAGACGATCATTGCTATTATCGCTCTTTTTTGTGCGGTAGAGAATGGATACCAGGGGGCGATCATGGTGCCGACGGAGGTGTTAGCGAGGCAGCACTATGAGGAGTTTAACCGGTATTTAGAGCCTTTCGGGGTGAAAACGGTACTTTTGACGGGGTTTATGACGGCTTCGGAGAAGAAAGAGGCAAAGCAGCTGATAAAATCCGGAGAGGCAGATCTGGTAATCGGGACACATGCGCTGATCCAGGATGGGGTTTTATTTCATGACCTGGCACTCATCGTGACAGATGAGCAGCACAGATTCGGGGTAAAGCAGAGAGAAGCGTTCACGGAAAAAGGGAAAAATCCACATGTGCTGGTGATGAGCGCGACACCGATCCCCAGGACATTGGCGATCATACTCTATGGGGATCTGGATATCTCTGTGATCGATGAGCTTCCGAAGAATCGCCTGCCGATAAAAAACTGTGCTGTGGGGACGAATTACAGACCACAGGCGTATCGTTTTATTACGAAGCAGGTCGCGGAAGGACATCAGGTATATATCATCTGCCCGATGATCGAGGAAAGCGAAGCCGTGGAGATGGAGAATGTGATGGACTATGCCGGGAGTTTACGGGAAATCCTTCCTGAGTCTATCCGTGTAGAATGTCTGCATGGCAAAATGAAACCGGCAGAGAAAAATAAGGTAATGGAGTCCTTTGCAGCCCATGAAATTGATGTGCTGGTTTCTACTACAGTTGTAGAGGTGGGGATTAATGTTCCAAATGCCACGGTTATGCTGATCGAGAATGCAGAGCGCTTTGGCCTGGCACAGCTCCATCAGCTCAGAGGACGGGTTGGGAGAGGAACTGCGCAGTCCTACTGTATCTTTATGGCAGGAAATTCTTCCCGGGAAACGATGGAGCGTTTAAAGGTAATCGCAAGGTCAAATGACGGATTTTTTGTGGCACAGGAAGACCTGAAAATGAGAGGTCCCGGAGACCTGTTCGGAATCAGGCAGAGTGGAGAGTTTTACTTTCGTATTGGGGATATCTACCAGGATGCGAAAGAGCTCAGGGATGCGAATGAAGCTGCAAAAAGCTTTACAGACAGGGATGTATCGCTTCTATGTAAAAAGTATCAGGGATTACGAAAAAAACTGGAAAAATATGCAGGAGAGGTTTCTTTATAGGATGATAGGATAGTTAATAGAGTGTTACGAAATTTTTAAGATTAGTCATTGTATTTTTATGAGAATTATTGTAGAATAGTGTAGTGCAAAAAACAGATATTTTGAGTTTTTTATGTATTCCAGATACCAAATATAGTGTTTTAGGGCATTCAGGGTATCGTTTAAAATAAGGATGGAAAGGAGTGTGCTGCATGGTAAAGACAGGTTATACGGAAGATGAACTGTTTCGGATCGCGAGAAGCTGTTATGATAAATTAGTGTTACACTGTCAAACGCTGGAAGTATCCGGTTTTTGGGCACAGGCAGAAAGAGTAATGCGGCAGAAGAGCTCCGAGGTTTTAGATTTATATATACAGGCAGTGCTTATGAAGCTTGCGATGGAATTTGACGAGATTTTAGAAAGCCAGCTTCGTTTTATTGCAACGATTCCATGCGGAAATCCTTTAGGGATCGCGAAAGACTTAGAAATCGACGAGACCTTTATGAATGATGTGGAAAGAGTGTATAAAATGCCGCCGGTACTGATTCAGTTGTGCAGTCTGTACGATAAGGAGAAGAAGGATGATGTGACACAGTATTTTGTGGATGCACTTTTAAATATCCTGCTTTGCATGGCGTATTTAAACGTATCTGTCAACAGTGCCGAAGTGAATACTTTTATTGAGGATT
>JAFVAA010000740.1 GCA_017476305.1 Lachnospiraceae bacterium | reverse complement strand
TTTCATGATCTCTCTCCCTCCGAATCTTGAATTTTATTTCCAGTTCCAAAATCCGAAGTTCATGGAGATCTGCACCTATAAAAAAGCTGCCCTTGCATACAAGCTCCTTTCCGGAGCCTGCAAAACGAAAGCAGCCTTTCCACCGTTTATTCGATTGTTCCGCCTGTGACCGGCATCATGACCGACAGATACCGCCAGCATTTTTGCACAAAAAAAGAGCCGGGCAAAACAGATACGCAAATAATACCCATACAAGTAAAGGATGTGCCTGTGCACATGCTAAGGGCATACTTTTCCCTTAGTCCTTTACCTGTAAAGTAAAACTGCTTTCGTTTTGCCCGGCTCCTGATGATTCTGCATATATCCTCCAGCCGCATACCCTATATCTATGCCACCGTGGACAGTGATGACGGTCAAATCCAGTCGTGGGACGGCATCCTGACAATATAGATATCCCCGGAGGCTCAAGCCATCACCGGATCCCCTGGGACGTTTTTCTCCCTGCCAGAATATACGCCGTACTCAAACTCTTGGCTCCCGGTGCTTGCCTCGGAACTCTCTGGTCCCCTCGCCGCTTGTGACCGGTCGCCTCATTCTATTCAATTTTCATACTTCCTGCTTAAAGCATTCTGTGTTCTGTTCTTCCTGCTCATGTTCTGCCCGGCTCCTGATGATTCTGCATATATCCTCCAGCCGCATACGCTATTTCTATGCCACCGTGGACAGTGATGACGGTCAAATCCAGCCGTGGGACGGCATCCCGGCAATATAGGCATCCCAGAGAACCCAACCATCACCGGATTTCCCCAAGACATTTTTCTTCCTGCCGGAATATATGCCGTACTCAGACTCTCGGCTCCCGGTGCTTGCCTCGGAACTCTCCGATTCCCTCGCCGCTTGTGACCGGTCGCCTCATTCTATTCAATTTCCAAACAGGCATATCAGCCTGTGCTAATATACTCAGACCTTTATCTGTCCCAATAAGAGGACAATCGTATGTTTATCAAAATAAACTACTCTCACATATCACCTTTATCTCAACAGGCTTTTTGCCTGCGTTTAGACAGCAATACATGGTTCTCCATAATGTAAATAAACCTCCCACACCGGGAACACTCCATATAACCACTTGTAATCCTGCTCGGCTTGAATAATGTGATCACCACATTTCCACAGTCCGGACAGATGACCTCCTCATGTTCTCCTCCTATGCTCTCTGACATTTTTTATCATACCTCCTGTCTCTTTCCTGCCTGTCCTACAAGTTCCTGATACCCCATCATCCTGACCAGAAAATTCCTGTTCTTCTCTGTCAGTTCCGGTTGGATCGGTCTGACCTCTACCCTGTCGGGGCTGACCAGAATATCCAAGTCATTGTTACACTTCGGGCATTTTGTCGAAAATTCCATCACCCGACTTCTTCCAACAAAACCACCACACACCGGACAAGTGACGTAATAACGCCCATCGCTATTTTCCACTCTCATCAAGCAATCCTCCTAAAATCAAAATCTGCTATCATCTCACACACGGAAAGGGAAACTAAACCGTTGATGAGACCGGCAGACAAGTTCCGACGCACTGAAGCTGTGCTGCCTGCCACATGAAAATTGGTGTATAACCTGCTCCATCAGATCATGCAGGCCGTTCCGTGAGTTTTCCGGCCTGCCAGTAACAAGACCACACTTTTATCTCATTGCTGTAAGTAAAGTATATATCGCTTTATGAGAGATGTCAAGAGAAACATCTTTCACATTTTCGTTTTTTAAGCGATTTTTCTTGATTTTTATTTTCGTTTGGGTTATACTACCGTATAGAAGCTATATACTTACGAATAGAAAGCGAGAAAATATTATGAACACGATAGGTAACATTATAGCTGCTGCTCGCAAGCAGAAGCACATGTCCCAGCCGGAGCTTTCCGAGGCACTCCACAGGGAAGGGATAGACAAGACCGTAAAAGCCATCTCCAAGTGGGAATCCGGCGTGACAGAGCCTAGCTGCACCATCTTCCTCATGGTATGCCGTATCTTAGGCATTACCGATGTATACGACCGCTTCTTTGGGGATACCCCAGAGCATCCGATCACCATGCTCAACGATGAAGGGAGAAGGCTCGCTGAGAATTACATCAACCTCCTTGTGGAATCCGGCAAGTACGAAAAGCCTGCTGCCGAGATCATCTCCTTTCCGCCGAGGCTCGTCAAGCATTTCATGCTCCCTGCCTCTGCCGGCCCTGGAGAATTTCTGGACAGCGATGATTACGAAATGGTCGATCTTCCGGATCATGCACCAAAGAACACCGACTTTATCATCAGCGTGCTCGGTGACAGCATGGAACCCCAGTTCTTCAGCGGACAACAGGTATTCGTCAAGCACCAGGATTCCGTAGAAAATAACGAAGTAGGCATCTTCTATCTGAACGGACACTCCTATATCAAGAAGATGCGGAGTACGCCGGAGGGGAATTACTTAATATCCCTGAATCCAAAGTATGATCCGATACCGATAGGGGATAATGATTCATTCAAGACTTTCGGTAAGGTATTGGGATAGCCCTGAAAAAGGCTGCAGAGAACAGAAACTGCAGCCTTTCCTTTATCCACTCTTTTCCACAAGCGAGAACAGCTGGTTGACCGGCACCTGAAAGAAACCCGATAAGATCAGTGCGTTTTCAAGTGACGGTGCCTGATCGTTCTCAAAATTGCTTATACTCCTCCTGCTAAGTCCCACCTTTTCTGCAAGCTCCCCCTGCTTTAGTCCCATTGCAATACGGTACTCCCTAAGATTTGACTGGACCATCCAGACCACCTCC
>JAFVAA010000739.1 GCA_017476305.1 Lachnospiraceae bacterium | reverse complement strand
GTGCCTTTCTTTAACCCCTTGATCTTTACAGTTTCTGTCATCCCATTTGATGTAATCTTTGCGACTTTCGGCTTGGAACTTTTATAGGTATTATCCACCATAGAAGCCTTTCCCGTGATCACAGCCTTGATGGTCTTATTTTTCTTTACGGTATAGGTCTTATTCTTTTTATATGCCTTTCCACCGACCGTCATGGATGGGCTGGACGTGACGTTCACTTTGCAGGTAAGTTTTTTTCCGTCTGCCAGCGAGGCTGTGATGGTTGCCGTTCCTTTCTTTAGTGCCGTGATCTGCCCGTCCTCTACCGCAGCCACTTTTTTATTCGATGAACTCCAGCTCTTGACTTCACAATCCTCTCCAAACAGAAAATCAAATCCGCCCGCCTGCATGGTAAGGGAAGTGGCAGAAAGTGCCGGCTCCGAAAAGTGCAGCTTGATAAACTGATAATGCTCCTCACCCTGAAATGCCTCTGGGAGCTCTGACACATCCTTCACATAGGAAACCTGGTAAGTCCCCTCACTCACCTCAGAAAGTTCTTTATAATTTTCCAAAAACGTCTCATATCCTACCGGCTTTATGAGTCCTACTATTTCCAGAACGGATTTGTACGCAAGATCCGTCAGGTCTTCATGCTCTCCGATATAAATATCTACAGAAGTTCTCTTTCCATAAGCATACATCTCCAGTTTTCCTATATGGGCGACCAAATTAGAACTGTTCTCATCCAATTCGCCAAAATAACCTATGACATCCTGATCTAAATAAACAGAATTTAGCACCTCGTCCATCTCATAGGCACCACCCACATAGAGCCGGTACTTTGTCACGATTCCCTCTGCATCTTTGTCCACGATATAGTACCTGCTCTCTAAATCCTTTTCCCCGACCGCAAACACATATCCATTCACTAAATCACTGTCCATGCCAAGATAATCTGCAGCTGCCTCGATCAGATACCCAAGATATGCTTCTCCCTGATAATCTCCCTCCTTCGGAACATAGGTCAGGTAGTCTCCCTCCAGCACATAATCCCAGGAACCGCTCGACTCTGCATAGTAATCCTTTCCCGTGACGGTAACCGTGATGGTATTGCCGCTAATGGATGCATCATAAACAAGCTGGTCACCGACCATTTCTTCCATGTCTTTCTGGTTTTTGGTAAAGCCTGATCCCTCTTTTATCAGATTTTCATAAATTTTCTGCATACAATCCTCTGCTGCAGGCGCCAGAGCTGTCTCCTCCTGTCCGTAACTCGTAAGCTGGTCTGAAACTGCCTCCTCTGCATAAGCTCTTCCTGAAGGAACTCCTGCCACCAGCATGGCAGATATACATGCCATGGGAACCACCTTTTTCACCGAATTTTTCTTAAAAAAGCCTATTTTCATCATATCCTGCACCTCCAAAAAATGTTTCGATATATCCTTTCATTCACAGCTGCACATGCACAACTATATAGTTCATTATTATAAAGGTTAAGCGTTCAAAAACGTCTCAAACTGAGAATGCCCGTTTTTCAAACAATCGAGTAGGGAAGATGAAATCTCCCTACTCGCCGCGCGGGGTGCGTTCGCCCACAGGCGAAATATTTCCTTATGCACCCCTGCGCATAAAAAAAGCCACCGAAAAATATCTCTTTCCGGTGACTTGCGTCGCTTAATATGAATATTCGTTCTATTCATTCTTTTTATTCCCAATCGTTTCAAAATAAATGCCTGCTTTTGTTATCTCTGCCCAGCTGTACTGTTCCATATATTCGCCACGAAAGGCATTGACCGCCGTCATATCCCCCTCCAGCATGCGGTAATAATCGCAGTCGAGCCGTTCCGGACGAATAGCAAGAGTGCTGCCCTTCCGGATAAGGATGTCGTCCAGTCCGATTCCATGCAGTGTACTCTTTAAGTCATTTACCAGATTTCGCAGCCTCTGCTTCAGGACTTTAAGCTCCGCCTCGCTCGTATCCTCATACAGGACGGCAATGGCTTCCTCTGCTCTGCAGGAAGTACCTCTGCGATCAATCAGCCAGGCAAACAGTTCCTTCGTCTTTCGGCGTGAAAACATAAGCGGCTCTCCCTGCCAGAATATTTCAAAACCACCGAAGCAGCGCACGGTAAGTTTCTCCGTCTCATCCGGCACATAAGCCCGGACATTGAAAAGTTCCTCCCTGACACGCTCCGCATCCACGGGTTTCATCACGTACCCGTTTACGTGCAGGCGGTAGGCATCCACAGCGTATTCATCGTATCCCGTGACAAATATGACTCTCACATCAGGCACGAGTCTTTTTAATTCCACTGCAAGCGCAAGACCATCCGGCTTCGGCATCTGTATATCTGTAAAGATCACCGAGGGATGGAGCTTCTCCCTCTGAATGGCAGCAAGGGCAGTGGATCCCAGTGGAAAATCCATGATCTGTGCCTCCGGCGCCGCTTCCTCGATCGCCTTATGCAGGAGACGGAGCATCTTTGGCTCATCGTCAATCGCAAGGATGAGCATAGCACCACCTCCTCTGGCGGATTTCGCAATATTCACCCTTATATTCTTCCATCATATTCAACACCGTCCCTCTTCTTCGGCAATATAATGGTTGCCGTAGTGCCATATCCAATGGCTGATTCTATCTTAAGCGTCCCTCCGCACACCTGCATCAGGCGTTCCCGTACATTTTGCAGACCGATATGGGGATATCCGTCTGCAGGAACTGCCTCCGGATCAAATCCCGGACCGTCATCCATAACGGACACCTCCAGATAATCAGAAAATTCCCTTGTGGAGATTGTGACAGTTCCTCTTCCGTCTTCATTTTCTCTGACACCATGCCGCACCGCATTTTCCACCAGAGGTTCCAGCGTAAGCGTCGGTATCTTAAAGTCCGTGCAGGAAATATCATATGCCACCTGCAAGGCATCCTCAAAGCGAATCTGCTCCAGTTCCAGATAAATCGACGTGTGGGAAAGCTCTCTTTCAAAGGAAATGGCGCCT
>JAFVAA010000738.1 GCA_017476305.1 Lachnospiraceae bacterium | reverse complement strand
CTTTAGAAATTGTGCAATCATAATTATGTGCTCCTGTTTCAGTAATATTTCCAATTCCATATTTTGCATGATTTCCCTCAATAACAATCACCAGCTGCTGTTTTCCGGTTACATTTAATGTTACGGTTTGATTAACCATATTGTTTTGCAAGGCTCTTGTATATGCTTCCTGGATTTCACCATCTAAATAAAGCTTCATCGTTCCTTCGCCGTCAGAATCACCATCAATGTGCCCCACGACAAAAGATACAGTATTCATTTGTCCACCCAGATTAAAATCTGCATAAGAAGTATTATAATAATTTTCTGTTTTCAATCCATGGATATACTTAACACCCATCATTGTAAAACTTTTTTCTGCATTACCATCATAGGTCGTCATTCTATATGCCTGATAAGGTCTTAGATAATGCGTGGTGTCAGCTTTAGCAATATTCCCGATGAATCCAAAAATTCCTATGGAAATCAATAGAAACAGTGCATTCCGTATTAGTTGTGATTTTGTTCTTTGCATGTATTAATCCTCCTGATATTTATTTTATTATATCGTATCACATATCATTTTTAATTGCAATCAATAAATGAGCGAAAGGATGTAGGATAAAAAGTATCGTTTAGGGTAAAATTTTGTCTGCAGGTTTTGTTCCAGGAAGACTGCAGATTTGTAGAAGAAGCCTGGAATACATTGAAATCAGGTAAAATGATTCATCTCGGAAACCAAAATGGCATTCTTTTGATAACTTCAATGAAACATTATTATATTATTTTAAATATCGTGATTATTCTGCCAAAAGTATTGAGATATTGATTTTAGCATTTTTTGCAGGCAGAGGTTATCAATATTTGATAGATCATGCAGAATAAAGGAGATATGGATAAAATGAAGAGCCGGAAATTTCCGGCTCTTTTTATGATAAGAACCTTTGAATGGCGTAGCCTTTCGATGCGCCGTTGCAATTCAGCACATAATTAAGGTTTAAGAAATGTAGAGTTGGCAAGGTGCTGAATTGGAACCTCTGGTTCGTATCAGATAAAGCATGACAAATCCATAACGTTATGTTATCATAAAAATGTTTATACAGGGATGCATCCCTGTTTCGAAGGATTTGTTGTTACACTTCACACGGTAGTGAACACTCCGCTGTTCACTACCGTACCAAGATGTAAATTCAGCCGATATAGCACTAAGCCCATCGCGCAAAGCGCGATTTTTAATGGCTTAGTGCTGTTACAGTTCACACGAATGTGTGAAGTGTAACGATTTGTTTACTGTTCGCAGACGGAACGGCTGTGCATAGTAACAGGATTCGAAATGAGAAAGGAATAGAAAGATGATCATTGATACACATGCACATTATGACGATGAAGCATTTTTAGAGGACAGGGAAACTGTTTTTAAAGAGATAAAGGCAAATGGAGTGGGACTTGTCGTAAATATTGGTTCCACTCTGGCATCTGCGAAGGAAAGTGTGGAGCTTGCGAAGCAGTATGATTTTATTTATGCGGCAGTGGGAGTGCATCCTTCGGAAATAGAAGAGCTTACGGAGGAGGATATGGGATGGCTTTTTGAGGCGTCGAAGGAGAACAAGGTAGTCGCAATCGGGGAAATTGGTTTAGACTACCATTATGATGAGCCGGACAGGGAGCTGCAGAAAAAATGGTTCATCAGGCAGTTAAAGGTCGCAAAAGAGACCGGACTTCCGGTGTGCATTCACAGCAGGGATGCCGCGCAGGATACCCTGGATATTATGAAAGAGTGGCATTCCGAAGGAATTTCCGGTGTCATCCACTGCTATTCCTACGGATGGGAGCATGCGAAAGTCTATCTGGAGATGGGCTTTTTTCTGGGCATTGGCGGTGTCGTGACGTTTAAAAACGGGAAAAAGCTAAAGGAAGTCGTGAAAAATGCGCCGATGGAGAGTATCGTGCTGGAGACAGATGCACCTTATCTGGCACCGACACCATACAGGGGAAAAAGGAACCATTCCGGCTATCTTCCTCTCGTGGCAGAGGCAATCGCGGAAATAAAGGGGATTTCAAAGGAGGAGGTTATCCGCATGACGGAGGAAAATGCAGGGAGACTTTATCCGAAGCTTTTATCCACAAAGTAAACATCTAAATCAGTTTTTGCTGACAGCAGCAGGAATCACAAAAGCACCAAAGGTGCGTTGGTAAGTGCGTGGTTTTGAATGTAGTTCTTCAAGAACTTTTCATGAAATAATTTGGAAGTATCCATTTGCGGGGGAAAAATATGGCGACACTTGGAATACCACAGAATACGATTGCGATTTTACAAAAATATAATTTTCATTTTCAAAAAAAATTTGGACAGAATTTTCTCATAGATCCACATGTTTTAGAGAAAATTACGGAGTCCG
>JAFVAA010000737.1 GCA_017476305.1 Lachnospiraceae bacterium | reverse complement strand
GAAGTTGTTTGGAAGGGATTTTTGAACAGGCAAGGTGACACAGGGTTGTCAGATAAAAAAAGACTGCTTGCCTATACCCATGTACTTCCGGAGCATACAGAAAAAACAGATGCCATGTATTATACATACTGTGACAAGGATGGCATTTATTGCAAAAGGTCGGACCGGGACGGTTTGGAGTGGAGCATTCCTTTTGAAAATGATAAGCAGCGTGAAAAGGCGATGTGGTATCTGAAAGAGTATGAAGGAATGGAGAATTTGATTTTTACTGCACAGGAAAAATTCTGGGATGATTTTTTGAATGAAAAGATATATGGGGATGTGTCGCAGTTAGATACATCAGTGCCAATTGTGTGGATGGAAAAATTAAAGCCGTATGTGCCACCAGAACCCATGAAGTCTGTACATAAAACCATAGCGCAGAGATTGGAACTGTATTATGAAATGCATCCGGAGGAAACAGCAGAGTTTCTAAGCTTTGACAGTATGGTGGAGTTTGTGGAAACGGTGGTACGGGAAATACCGGAGAGATTATGTGATGAGGGCTATATATACGTATGAAGGGAATGAAATTTTTCGTAATTGAGAATTAAGATTTAATTAAGGAAAAAAACCTTTGCGTTTTTCTATTGACATTACAGGGAATATAGTTCAAAATAAGGACAGTTCACAAAAATGCAGTTGTTTGGATTGGGGACATTAATAAAATATAAGGGAATGGAGATGATATTTTGTTCGGTTTTGGACAGTTGATTGGGATTTTAAAGAAAAATCCAAAAAAAATTGTATTTACAGAGGGGGAGGATGCGCGCATTTTAGAGGCGGCATCCAGACTTTTGGCAAGTAATTTCTTACATCCGATTTTAGTGGGAAGCGAGGAAAAGATTTTTGAAGCTGCGGAGGAATGTGGTTTTAATATCCGTGGAGCGGAGATAATCGATCCGGAGCAGTATGATAAGATGGATGAAATGGTGGCAGAGTTCTGTGAGCTCCGTAAAAAGAAGGGCGTCACACCGGAGCAGGCAAAGGAAACACTTTTACAGGGGAACTATTTTGGAACGATGCTGGTAAAAATGGGGGTTGCAGATGCACTCCTCGGAGGAGCGACATATTCTACTGCAGATACGGTTCGTCCTGCCCTGCAGCTTATAAAGACGAAGCCGGAGAACAGCATTGTTTCTTCCTGCTTTATCCTGGTTCGTCCGGGTGCGACAGGTGATAATGAAGTGCTTGCGATGGCAGACTGTGCGATTAACATAAAGCCGACAGAGGATGAGTTAGTGGAGATTGCGGGAGAGGCAGCGAAGTGTGCCAAGATTTTCGGTGTAGATCCACAGCTGGCATTTTTAAGCTATTCGACACATGGTTCCGGAGCGGGTGAGGATGTGGACAAGATGCGGAATGCTGCTATGAAAACGAAGAAAAAATACCCGGATCTTCCGATAGAAGGTGAGCTTCAGTTCGACGCTGCGGTTTCTCCGCGTGTGGCGAGGACCAAGTGTCCGGAGTCTAAGGTGGCAGGGCATGTGAATACCTTTATTTTCCCGGATATCAGTGCCGGAAATATCGGATACAAGATTGCACAGCGTATGGGGAATTTTGATGCGTATGGTCCGATTCTTTTGGGACTAAATGCTCCTGTGAACGATCTTTCCAGAGGATGCAATGCGTCAGAGGTTTACTCTATGGCAATCATTACAGCGGCATTGGCAGATGCAAATTCGGAAGTATAAAGCAGTGTTGATTTTATAAAAATCGTCAGCAAAAGCAGAGAAAATTTTTCTCTGCTTTTTTTTGCTAGAAAATCCGGTAGTGGGGAAGAGGAACGTCTAGCAGAAGGCATTTTAAAAGATCATGAAAAAGGATGATTGGTGCGGAAATGAGGAACCATAGATTAGAATATAAAAGACAGATCTGTCCGAAAAGATTGTACTGCTCCCTGGAATAGTCCCAGACGTTTAATCCCATCTTTTGATTTAAAATCATGCCAAAGCAGAACTCTACTATGGTAATGAAAAGACCACTGATCATCATTTGGCTGATCAGAGCTGCGGATTCGCCGATGAGACGACGGATGCCTCCGACTAACAGGAAGCAGACACCTCCTGCCAGGAGCATGGAAATGTGTGTACGACCTCTTGCCAGCATCTCCATGACACAGTAAAAAAAGCCGCCTAAAAAGAACATCACAATATTTGCCTGAATATGTGACATGGAAAATCCCTCCTGTATTTATAGTAATCATTGCTTCTGTTCGAAATCCTAAACAGAATGACATGGATTTGGAATCGAAATTGTATCATCTGTCCTATAGGATAGTTTGTACAAAAAGCATTTTGTTATTCAGAAAAAATGTGTTAGAATGTTTGTGGCGTGAAAATGGAATGTATTTATTTTGGATATTTTTGTAAGCGAATTTTAAATGATATATTTTATCGAAGAGGAGGAGAAGGAGATGAATCAGGAGATTTTAAAACGATTGGATCCTGCGATCGAGAGTACACTGCTTGGAAATTCGAAGGATCCGGATTGTAATGTAGGGGCTGCTGTCAGTGTGCTCTATAAAGGAAAAGAGATTTTTTCCAATGAATATGGGGAAGCAGATAAGGAAAAGGGGATTCCGATGAAGCGGGATGCGATTTTTCGGTGCTATTCCATGACTAAACCAATCACATCGGTGGCAGTGATGAGCCTGGTGGAAAAGGGGAAGCTGGCACTTTCCGATGCTGTGAGTACATATATTCCGGGATTTAAAGACCAGAGGGTATACACGAAGGAGGGGCTCGTACCAGTAAAAACAGAGGTGACGATTCAGCATCTGCTGGATATGACAGCGGGGGTAGTCTATCCGGATGAATCCTATGAGGTAGGGAAAATCATGCAGAGAATGATAGATGAATATTATCGGAAAATTTTTGAGGAAGATATACAGGCTTCAACCTACGATTTAGCGAATCTGATTGGAAAACAGCCTCTGGAATTTCAGCCGGGAGAAGGCTGGAGATACGGATTTTGTGCGGATGTGCTGGGAGCTGTCATTGAGGTGGTGACAGGAAAATCCTATGGAAAATATTTAAAGGAGACGATATTTGAACCGCTTGGGATGGTGGATACGGATTTTTATGTGCCGGAAGAAAAGCAGGGAAGACTCATGCAGAATTACCAGTATATGCCGGAGACGCAGACTTTGGAACCGTGCACATGGCAGCATCTGGGACTTTCCTATATGCATCTTAAGAAACCGGCATTTGAATCAGGCGGGGCAGGGCTGGTTTCGACGATAGATGATTATTCGAAATTCGTAAAAATGATGTTAGGAAAAGGGACCTATCAGGGAGTTCGGATTTTGGGCGAAAAGACGATCCGGTGGATGACGCAGAATCATCTGAATGAAAAGCAGCTTTCGTGGTACGATTGGGATTCCCTGAAAGGGTATGGCTATGGAAATCTGATGCGTGTCATGATTCATGAGGAGCTGGCAGAAAGTCTGGGGACAAATGGAGAATATGGCTGGGACGGCTGGCTTGGCTGCTATATGTTTATCGATCCGAAGGAGGAGCTTTCTGTCATTTATGTGATTCAAAAGTGTGGAGGAAATGGATACCGGGATATACAGGTGATTCGTGATATTGTGTATTCTGCACTGGAAACGTAGAAGGATTGCAAATATCCGGATACATGATGTGGTCTGCTTATAAAATATGAAAAAGGCGTGTCGGTTTTCATGACACGCCTTTGATTACGGCTGCAGCCACACATCTGTGTGACGTGAACCGATTATGTTATCATATTTATTGCCATCGAAAGCAAAATCCTCGAAAAATTACGGTTTCCCCGGACTCGGGCACTTGCTTTTGCGACTATTACACACAGCCCTGTGCCTTCATAGCCTCTGCGACCTTTAAGAAGCCGGCAATATTTGCGCCAGCCATGTAGTTTCCTTCTAAACCATATTCCTTGGAAGATTCATCACATGCCTTGAAAATCTGAACCATGATATCATGCAGCTTGCTGTCTACTTCTTCGAAGGTCCAGGAAAGTCTTTCGGAGTTCTGGCTCATTTCCAGAGCAGAAGTGGCTACACCACCAGCATTTGCAGCTTTTGCAGGACCGTAGAGCATCTTGTTTGCGAAGTATACATCGATAGCTTCCGGAGTAGAAGGCATGTTTGCGCCCTCTGATACGGCATAGCAGCCATTTGCAGCTAAAGCTTTGGCACTCTCCTCGTTGATTTCATTCTGTGTAGCACAAGGAAGTGCGATGTCACACTTGATGGTCCAGATGCCGCTGCATCCCTCTGTATAAGTAGCATTGCTGTGGGAAGTTCTGTCTACATATTCCTTAATACGTCCGCGCTCTACCTCTTTGATCTGCTGTACGACAGGAAGATCGATTCCGTCCGGATCATAGATGTATCCGTTTGAATCAGATAATGCTACGACCTTGGCACCAAGCTCTGTAGCCTTCTTCGTAGCGTAGATAGCTACGTTTCCGGAGCCTGAGATAACGACTGTCTGATCCTTGAAGCTCTTTCCGTTCGCCTTTAACATCTCTTCTGTGAAGTAGCAAAGACCAAATCCGGTTGCCTCGGTACGTGCCAAAGAACCACCATAGGTTAAGCCCTTTCCTGTCAATACGCCGCTCCATTCATTTTTCAGTCTCTTATATTGACCGAACATGTAGCCGATTTCACGTGCGCCTGTTCCGATATCACCGGCAGGAACGTCGCAGTCTGGTCCGATATGTCTGAAAAGCTCTGTCATGAAGCTCTGGCAGAAACGCATTACTTCTCCGTCGCTTTTTCCCTTTGGATCGAAGTCAGAACCACCTTTACCACCGCCGATCGGAAGTGTGGTCAGGCTGTTTTTGAAAATCTGTTCGAAACCTAAGAATTTAATAATACCGCTGTAAACAGAAGGATGGAGACGAAGTCCGCCCTTGTATGGTCCGATAGCTGAGTTGAACTGGATACGGAAACCTCTGTTTACCTGTGTCTTTCCATTGTCATCCACCCAAGGTACACGGAAAATGATCTGTCTCTCCGGCTCCACGATACGCTCAAAGACACCTGCTTCTACGAGATCAGGTCTTTTTTCTACGACAGGCTCTAAGGAAACGAATACCTCTGTCACTGCCTGAATGAACTCCGGTTCACCGGCATTTCTCTTTTTTACGGTTTCTAACAGGTCGATCAGATACTGATTTTTTAATGCCATTGTTAAAAAGTCCTCCTTGTCATGATTTGATAGATTTTTTTCTTTTTGTAATATTTTATACTCATAAAAAAGCTGCTGTTTTTTTATGAGTCAATCTCTGTTTTATAAGATTAGATAAAAATATTACACTTTTTATAGTATTACACGAAATTGTTATTTTTTCAATGTTTTTCTTGTAAAAAACTGAAAAAAATAATTTTTAAAAGAAAAAACTTTATAATATTCAGAAAAATTTCACATTTTTGCCATAAAAACGACACAATTCCTAAATATACTATGGAATCAGAAAGTGAAAACTTTCTACTCCCACCCTATTATACGTTGGATAATTTTATTATCCGCCAGAAAGAGCCGAAAGGCTCTTTTTGTGTTTATGCACAGGGCACAGAAGGGAAGATGTCAGCTGAAGCTGACCGGTGCCCCGCGCAGGCAGGAGGAAAAAGACTGGAAACAAAGTTCCTGGAGAAACAGAACACACCGGAGGCTTTGCTTGCAAGTGTACGTAAAAATATGTTATGATAATGTTCATAGTTAGGGAGTATATATCACGTTTCGGGAGGAAAAGAAGAGGATGGGCTCAGAGAAAAAGGGACGAACGAGGAAGAAAGCCGATAAAAGGCTTGTGATCAGCAGCGTAATTTGCTTTTGCGTGGGTATTTTCACGGGGGTAGGAGCAGTGAAGCTTCCGGATTGGGTAAAAGATCAGAATAATGCAGCAAAACAGGAAACGGAAGAAATGGGCTATGATGCCGTTGAGATTGTGAAGCTGGGAGAATATAAGGGGATTGAGGTCTCTCTGACACCTACAGAGGAGGATATTCAGGCAGAGATAGATTCTCTCTTAGAGGAGAATACGAATTATGAGCAGTTAAAGACAACTGCACGGGATGGAGATAAGGTTCATGCGACGGTGACTGCGACGGTGAATGGTGAGCAGGCAGAAAGTGCAGAGCTTAGTGACTACGTCGATCTGGGCTCCGGGATGGAGCTTCCGGAGATTGAAGATGCCCTGATCGGGATGAAAAGCGGTCAGAAAAAAGAGGTGACGGTAGAAGTACCGGAAGGGCATTACGGAGACAGCATGATCGATGGGAAGAAAGCCGAGTATCAGATAAAACTGGATTATGTCTGCGGGGAACCTTTTCTGCCGGACTACAATGACGAGTTTGTAAAAGAAGTGACAAGCTATGACTCTGTGAAAGAGTACAATGCTTATCTGGAAAAAAAGCTGAAAGAGGAAAATGAAGAGGATAAGGCAGAGTATGCCTGGACTCTGGTTTTAGAAAATTCAGAGGTCGATGATGCGGACTATCCGAAGGTACTGATCGAGCAGCAGAAAAAGGAAATTTTACAGGGGTATTATGATTTTGCTGAAATTAGCGGCATTTCACGGGATGAAGCATTTCAGCAGTTTGGTTGTGAAGATGAGCAGGATTTTATTGATACGGAATTAGATGCTGCTGCAAAGGATGGAGCGAAGGATATTTTGATTTCAGAAGCAATTGCCGTAAAGGAAAATATTTATTATACAGATAAGGATTATAAGTCTCTTTTGAACAGAGAGTATGAGGAAAATCAGGATATGTACAAAAGCAAGGGGGACTATGAAAAGAAAAACAAAGCATACCTGCAAAATACTGCTTTGATTGAGGTGGTAAAAAGCTTTATTGATAAAAATGCAAAATATGTGTGACCTGCCAAAGGTGCAGACTGGACGGAGGATGTATGGCGGCAAAATACGAATTAGATGGATATGTTTTTACGGACAAAGAGGATTTTGAAAGGGCGAAAAAAGAGAAGGAAACGATTGCTTATATATCTGCAAAAACGGATATGACAGATATGAAAGCAATTTATAAAATATACCGGATCGCGGTGGAAAAGAAATCTTTTCAGACAGTATTTGGATTAGAGTATATGAAGGATTTAAGAGACAGACTTTCCGGCTCCGGGATTGTAACAGAGGAGATGTTAGAGCCCATCCCGATTGGAAAGGTAACGATAAAAAGAGTGACAGAGGCAGTGGGAACGCCGGAGGAGAAACAGGCGGCCAGGGAAATAGCGAAAACGAATGAAGAGATAGAGAAGCTTCGTTTCCGCAGTACCATTAAAAATTTTTTGATTGCTGTTCTGGTGGTCGTGGTCGGGGTGATGTTGTTTACTACATATAACTATAAGTATTCTATCTTTACGTATTTTACGGATTATGAGCAGAAGATAAGAGACGAAATTGCAGACGAATATCAGGAGTGGGAGGAGGAACTGGAGACAAGAGAGAAGGCAGTAGAGGAAAAAGAAAAGCAGTAGAACAGTGTGCCGGATGCGGTTTTGAGCGAAAGGAAAGGGAAGAAGGCTATGGAGCAGATTAAAATTTTAGTAGTAGACGATGAGCAGCACATGAGAAAGTTAGTCAAGGATTTCCTGGTAAAAAAGGACTATCTGGTCTTAGAAGCCGGAGATGGAGAAGAAGCAGTAGACCTTTTTTATGAAAATAAGGATATTGCACTAGTCATCTTAGATATTATGATGCCGAAAATGGATGGATGGGAGACCTGCAGGGAGATTCGGGCGGTCTCTAAGGTACCGATCATCATGCTGACGGCGAAAAGCGATGAAAAGGATGAACTTCTGGGCTTTGAACTAGGGGTGGATGAGTATATTTCAAAGCCGTTCAGTCCGAAGATTCTGGTCGCCAGAGTAGATGCGATTCTTCGCAGAGTAAATGCGGTCAGTGAGGAAAAAATGGAGGTCGGCGGGATTGTGCTCGATCAGGCGGCGCATGAAGTGAGCATTGATGGAAAGACGATAGAGTTAAGCTTTAAGGAATTTGAACTGCTTACTTATTTTATAAACAATCAGGGGATTGCATTGTCCAGAGAACGTATTTTAAACAATGTCTGGAATTATGATTATTTCGGGGATGCCAGAACGATTGACACGCACGTAAAAAAGCTGCGCAGTAAGCTGGGGGATAAAGGTGGTTATATAAAAACAATCTGGGGAATGGGATATAAATTTGAGGCAGAATAAAAAAAGCATGTTTTAGGAGGTCTGCGGGAAATGAAGCATTTATTTCATAAGAAGGTGCATATGGAAAAGATGGGGCATTCGGTGGGAATGCTCCATTCTATCAGGACAAAACTGATCTTTATCATGCTTTTGATGATGGGATTTATGCTGTTTTTATTCTGGCTGGGCACCCATTTGCTGTTAGGACCTTTTTATGTACGGAGTAAGGTGAAGCTTTTAGAGGAGTCTTACGAGCTGGCAGACCAAATCGTAAAAAATGATTCAGTGTTTGAAGAAAAAAACCGGAAATTGTCTTCGGAGAGCTGTCTGAAATTAGAGATTTTAAATGAAAATCGTTCGATTGATTTATATGTGTTTGATGTGGATAATTTATATGGAAAGTTTTTTTATATATTTCAATTTCCGGATCCGGATGCTGTGAAGAAACAGACGATTCAGGATCTTACGGAAAATTATCTGTATGATATCGGAGAAACAGCTGATCTTACATCGGACCAGTTAAATGAAGAACGTAAGGAAAGCCTGATCAAGGAAAGTGCTTCGTACAATGTATTTAAGGCGTATGATGAAAGAATCGGTTCGGATTATCTGGAGCTTTTCGGATCGCTTACTTCCGGACCGTATATTTACCTTCGGACGAATTATCAGAGCATGAGCGATAATATTTATATTTTTAACCGGTTTCTTTTTTATGCAGGCGGTGTCGCACTGCTTTTTGGCGTGTTTTGGATGCTGTACTTTGGGAACAGCTTTGCAAAGCCAATCATGCAGATCACGGATATTGCGAAAAAGATGTCAGAGCTCGATTTCAATGTGAAATATCCTGTGCATTCAAAGGATGAAGTGGCAGTTCTGGGAAGCAGTATCAATGTGCTGTCAGAGACCTTGGAGACGACGATTTCAGAACTGAAGGCAGCTAATAACGAATTGCAAAAGGATATCGAGAAAAAAATTCAGATAGATGAAATGCGAAAGGAGTTTTTATCGAATGTATCGCATGAGCTGAAGACGCCGATTGCACTGATACAGGGATATGCAGAGGGGCTTCAGGATAATATCAGCGAGGATAAGGAAAGCAGGGATTTTTATTGCGAAGTGATCATCGATGAAGCGAAGAAAATGAATAGGATGGTGCAGAAGCTTCTGACCTTGAATCAGATTGAGTTTGGAAATGAGCAGCTTTCTTTCGAACGGTTTGATATCGTCGGCCTGATTGAAAATGTGATGCACTCTGCGAGGCTTTTGGCAGACCAGAAGGATGCAGAGATGTTTTTTCATGAGGATTATGAGCCTGTGTATGTCTGGGCAGATGAATACATGGTGGAGGAGGTCGTGACGAACTATATCAGCAATGCGATTCATCATGTGGATGGAGAAAAAAAGATAGAGGTATTCGTGGAAAAAGCGGGGAAAAATGTTAAGGTTCGAGTCTTTAACACGGGGGCGCAGATTCCTGAGGAGGATTTAGACAAAATCTGGATTAAATTCTATAAGGTGGACAAGGCGAGAACACGTGCCTATGGAGGCAGCGGGATAGGGCTTTCCATTGTAAAGGCGATCATGGAGGCGATGCATCATGCATGCGGCGTGAGAAATCTGGAAAATGGTGTGGAGTTCTGGTTCGAGCTGGATGGATAGGGAGGAAATGGTAACGCAACAATACAATCTTTTTCAGAGATAAAAAAATATACTTGAGAGATTATAAAAAATGTGTTAATATGAGAAGTAAGCGTAAAAGGCAAATATCTGTGTTCAGGGGGAGGTAGTACATGAGGAAGAAAGTAAGTCTGACGGCTGTAGCGGCTGCACTATTGCTTACCGCTTGCGGACCGGGTGTTCCGGATTTGTCTAAGGGAAATAATGATACTGCTGCACAGTATGTAGCAGATGCCTTATTAAGGAATGATAAGCATTATGATGAGGGGATTGACTATGACCATTCCTTGCTGGTGCCGACACCTACACCGGAGCCAACGCCTGCAGCAGTCAAACCGGATGGGAAAGAAGACGGGAAAAATGGTGGCAGCAGTTCTTCAGGTACGAGTGGAAATGGAGCTTCGGCAGAAAATGTATCACGAAAAAGTGTTTCGGTATCGGATATCTATGGCGTGAAGGGTGTGACGGTCACACCGGTCTCTTATCAGCTGAAAAGCTCTTACGGTTCTTCTGTTTATCAGATTATGCCAACTGGGAAAGGAAATCGGTTGGCAGTAGTGTATTTTAATATTGCGAATAAAACAAAGAAAAGCAAAAGGGTAAATCTTGCAAAAAAAGAAGTTTCTGCGGAACTCATTGTCAATGGAAAAAGTGTGGGCAGTCCGATGCTTTCTTTGACGGATAATGATCTGCAGAATATGAATGTGATGCTGGATGCCGGTAAGAAAAAGCAGGGGGTGTTCCTGTTTGAAGTTAGTAAAAAGACAAAAGTCAGCAGTGTTGAGATTCATTTTACTACGGATACCAAAGAGGCGACTTCATCTGTAAAATGATTGAATATTCTTTTGTCGGGCAGGGAATGTTCAGACGACAAAAAATATATAAAATAAGTTCGGCGCCAGACAAATGTCTGTTCTTTGGAAATACTTTATGAATTTTTGTGTTTTCGGAGGATGAAGGGTTCTGGATGCTGTGATATCAAATTTTGGAGGGAGAGTTATGGAAACAGGAATTTTACTAGAGAGTGGAACAAATGAACTGGAAATCTTGGAGTTTAAGGTGGGAAATAATTATTATGGAATCAATGTAGCTAAGATACGTGAAATTTTAAGTTATCAGGTTCCTACGCCTGTTCCGAATTCAGACAGTCGTGTAGAAGGTATTTTTATGCCTCGTGATGAAGTGATTTCAGTAATAGATCTTGCCGGCTGCTTAAATATGGAGAAGGCAGATGCCACAAATACGGATATGTATATTGTGACGAACTTTAACCAGTTAAATGCAGCATTTCATGTAAATTCCGTATTGGGGATTCACCGTGTGTCATGGAGTGATATCATTAAGCCGGACTCTACGATTAATGCAGCCGATGCGGGAATGGCAACGGGCATTATTCGAATCGATGACAAGCTTATCATTATTCTTGATTTTGAGAAGATTGTAACGGAAATCAATCCGGAAACAGGTCTTAAGATTACGGATGTGGAGCATATGAAGGGCAGAGGAAGAAATGATTCTCCGATTTTGATCGCAGAGGATTCCGCACTGCTTTCTAAGATGATCGTCAACTGCCTGGAGCAGGCGGGATATACGAATATCACGACGACGAATGATGGTCAGGAATGCTGGGATAAATTAAAGGAATACAGAAATAAGGGAATTGTCGATGAGATGGTTGCCTGTGTAATTACAGATATCGAGATGCCGCGTATGGATGGTCATGCATTGACAAAGTCCATTAAAACAGATGATGATTTGAGACATCTTCCTGTGGTGATCTTCTCGTCTTTGGTAAATGAAGAGATGAGAAGAAAGGGAGAGCAGCTTGGTGCGAATGCACAGTTGTCAAAGCCGGAAATCGGGCAGCTGGTAGAGGCGATAGATGATCTTTTAAGCGTAACTCCTGAGTAGAAGGAAAAAGAAGTCGTTGCGATAACGATCCAGGCTTGACTGAATCGTTACTCGTTACGTTTAAATCAGCATGACTAAAGGAGAAGTAAATTGAGTGACGAAGAAAAGGATTTATTGGAGTCGGATTTGGGAGAGCTTGATGATTTAGCGGATTTTGTGGATCTGTCGGATCTGGGAGATTTGGAAAATGCAGATAATATGGATATATTTGGAAGCTTAGGCGATCTTACTGATTTGGGAGATATTCCTGATTTATCTGCTACGATGGAGCTTTCTGATTCCGGAGACGCAGATATTTCGGATATGGCTCTGGCAGCTGCAGATGATGATATTCCGGATCTTTCCGACATGGATCTGGCAGCTGCAGATGATGATATTCCGGATCTTTCCGATATGGATCTGCCAAATACAGATGACGATATTCCGGATCTTTCCGATATGGATCTGCCAAATGCAGATGATGATATTCCGGATCTTTCCGACATGGATCTGCCGAATATAGATGACGATATTCCGGATTTTTCCGACATGGATCTGCCGAATGCGGATGATGATATTTCAGATCTTTCTGATATTGATCTTTTGGATGCTGCGGATGATGATTCACCAATGGATATTCCGGATATTGGGTTTTTGGATGATGTTGCGTCTGATGATGATATTTCGGAGCTTTCTGAT
>JAFVAA010000736.1 GCA_017476305.1 Lachnospiraceae bacterium | reverse complement strand
CTTCTCTTCCGTACCTGATTGAATGCAGGCGCAAAGATCCATGGCTCCGCATTATTTTCCACGGATGCCGCATCAAGGCCTACCAAATATTCATTTAAATATGTAATTTCGTTTCTAAGCTCCGCAATAGCATGTGCCAAAAAGACATATTTTCTCCTGACCGCCAGAAAATGGTCCGAATCAAATAACTGCCTTTCCCGAGCCATGCGCCAGCAGTAAAATCCGGAAGTATTATCCAGAGCATCCCGTTTATTGAAATGAAGGATCACTCCGGTCATAGGAACATGTTCATAGACTTCCAGCATATCCCGGTATACATTTAAAAATTTTTTTACGTCCTTCAAAATTATTTTTTTCATTTCCAAAAGAAGCAAAGGATCATTTTCTTCGTAAATGGGCTTGTCATAATCTACCGAACAGCGAATTTCTAATTTTTTCAGACTCGGTATAAACATCTGATTTTCAAATATAGCTCTCCACTGCTTTTTATCATCGAAAAAGGATGTTCTAAAATATTGGGAAGCTTTTCGGAAATGAAGCTGGAACCAATTTAATCAGGGAATAGAATTTTGCTGTAAAAAATTTTGATAAAATTGATTTTTAATACGTAAATATTGTAAAAAAAGCAGTCGAAACAGGGGAAACGTCTGCATATCACGGCATCGTTCCAAAGCCTTGACCCTAAATACCAGCTCTGTGTGTGTCTGAAGGTCGTCACAGCAATCGTAATCTGTTAAGTCAAGAATCTCTTTCTCTGTATTCAAATCATATTGAAATAAAAATTCTCTGTATTTCGCAAACTGATGCTCTAAAAAGACCTGCTTTTTTTCATCACTTTTCCAGCTTTCCTTTTTTCCATAGATAAAACAATCATAAATCTCGTTAAACCTATCCGTTATATAGAACAGAAATGTTTTATCATCAAAAAGATTTTCTAAATAACATGCCGTGAGCATTCTATACAGATATGCCAGATAAATCG
This sequence comes from Lachnospiraceae bacterium, assembly GCA_017476305.1. GTDB lineage: Bacteria > Bacillota > Clostridia > Lachnospirales > Lachnospiraceae > Butyribacter. The sequence continues at coordinate 4,690 of JAFVAA010000736.1, read as the reverse complement.
CATATGCCTCATCAAACGTACTGTTTTCCGGATACAGATATTGATGCTCCCAAAACGCATAGGTCATAAATTGCTCCCACGTCATTTGATAATCTACAGAAGCGTTTTTATGCAAATGCGTTTCTGCCGTTCCCTTTTCCAAGACCTGTGCCAACAATTTATCTGCTAAGGAGATCGTGGCATGCTGGCGGTACAAAAGCCGTATATCCGCGCTGTTGATTACGACAAAGGCAGCAATAAAGATATCCGTAGGTAAAATTCTGGTCAAAGCATTCCAAATTTCTACTTTGTGAAAAGCACTGCCTGTTCCAAAAATATCTTCTTCAAAATCCGGTTTCGGTTTGTTTTTCCATGTTCGTATCGCAATGATGCCATCTCTGGTCGTCAGCAGAGAATTTGCAATCTGGAATATATTATCTATATACAAATAATCTACCATATCCCCTGCCTTTTGATGATACCGGTCCACAAAATCCAGCACCCGGCTTCGGGCAAAAAATTTGTCGCTGATCAAAAACACATCATCCAGAGACTGTGGCGGTCCTTCTAGTTTTTGTGCCAGAAAAAGTACATACGCTTCTCTCATCTTTGCATAATTTCTTTCTGCAGATGTTTTACGAGCCGGATTAAACTGTTTCGTATCCTCTATATAAGCGCAGTACGCCTTTATAGTCTCTTTAAAACTATCCTTTTTTGCCAGTCCGCTTTCTATATACGGCAAAGATAAAATCCTCAGAATCTGATTTAACCTCGTTTTATTCATATAAATCCCCCATATCAAAGAAATGGCATCACTAATTCAGTCTCTTGAATTGTGTTTGTATGTTTCCGTCAATCTCATTTTCAATATCCTGACAAAACCATGCATCTGTATCTGATGCATTTGCTAATTTTATGGTTCTCTGAAACAGCTGATAGTAATAATTTTCATCGGAAATATTAGACAGGATTTCCATCCTCTGCAGCATGCCTGCTTCCTTTTTTAGCATTTCCCCGTATATGAAAACATTCAGACAAAATTGAACAGTGGATTTTAATGTTTCTTCCTCGTGCTTCACACATAACGTTACGCTATCCATAATGCCATCATAAATATTCTGATAATGGCGTATCACATTTTGGTATTCCGGATTAACGGACTCACTATAATATCGTATCCTGCTCTGTAAGCCACTTAAAAACTGCAGGATTCGTTTTGGGAAAACCGGTTCAGCTTCCTGCGTATGTCTTTCGATAATTCCATAAAACATATCAAAAATAGCCGAGTCTTCATCTGCCAGTTCCAAAATGCAATCACGAAATGAATCCACATCTGTCACTACAATAAATCCAAATAGATCTTCGTACTGTTGACGTAAAATTTTACACAATTTCTCAATCTCGGGTAATAATTCGCTAAAATCTGTAAGGGGCATAGCACGTTCCCAGAGCTCTATCACGTTTTCAGAACAATATGTACGGATTTCTTCCTCCATGGTTTGATCTCCGGTACGCTTATACTGTTTCCAATACCGGTAACTGTACCTGTAGATTTCTTCTACATAAAAGATTTCTTCACTGGTATTCATTTGGTTTTCTATATTTTTTATACCTATCGTTTCCTCCATTGTTTCTTCCATTGTTTGCTCTTTTTTCCTATGAAATAAATTTTGCATTATTTCATCCTTGATATCAGATATTATATCATTTACCATGATCAACATGACTGAAAATTCAATATCCTGATTGAAAAACTGAAAACGATCAGGCAGTATAGCAAGAATATCAGAAAGATGATTTACTTCTGAGGTCAGCATGCGCAGCATTGCAAAATAATGCTTTCTTTCCTCTTCATACAGATCCATGATATCTGCATCTGTCAAAGTAAATTCTTTTTCATCAAAGCATTGCAGAAACCTGATCTGATTTCTTGTATCTTCCAGATCAAAAAATTCCAGATCCTCCATATAATCAAATAATTGAACATAATGCGCATAAAACTTTTCGGATGCCATCTGCACATGAAGGATCGGCTGATTGTGAAATATGGCCTGATTTAAGAAATCTGCCAAAAGAAATGAAATACTGTTTTCCTGTAATCTTACGGGGAGCAGATTTCCCAGGCTTCGAAGAAATATCAGACAAAATTCACTCAGTATACATAAGGAAATAATTTCCGAAATAACGTTATCCCCATTTGCACTGTTATATAAATTCTCTAATTCGCGAAAATGAAAATAGATATCATACGGATTGTAATTTTTTCTAAGGAATTTATCCAAAAACTCAGAAATATCGTTCAAGCACAGAAAAAATCTCTCATCGGAATCTAAAATCAGATACATAAATCTTTTTGTAGATTCATATATGTCTTTTATGACTTTTTTTGTACTTCCATCCGTATTTTTCTTTTTTTTCCGGAAGGTTTGCTTTAGATCTGTGAATTTCTCAATATATTCCTTTACAATTAGAAAAGCATTATTGATCTTTCTGGATGAATCTCCAAAAAACAGCAGATAATTACAATTTTGTATATAATTATTAACAGCCTTGTCCTTATACTCTTTACACAATTCAGTAATTTTTTCTTCAACGGTCGCATCTTCACAGATATAAAAATCTTTTTTCTCATTAATTGTATGAAATTCTTTCAAATAGTATCTCGTGGATGTCGGCAGTACCTTTAATAAATAAGCTTCTGCACGCTCCTTTTCCTTCTTCCTTGAGGCTTCGTCATACATCAGAACCACAGGATTTTCCATCGTATTTTCTGCATTCGTCAATTTCCAGACCATAGGAGATTTTTGCATCTTAATATCCTGAAGCTGTGCTTCATCCGCTGTTATCACGGTAATAATATTGGGATGGGACAGATATTTATTGACCACGGACAAAAGATTGTTTACACGCTCCGGAGCCATATCAACATCATCGAAAAAAATATAGATCATAGGGATTGATTCTTTTTGATTTTCCTGTCTGTTTGTCTCATTGCTAAGCCGACAAAGGAAATCTACCAATTGATTCCAAAACTCTGTAATCTCAACCGCAAAAGCATAGGCATCCCGCATCTGCCTTTCAGAATTGCTCACGACATCAGAAAAGGATTTCCCATTTTTGGGATTATATTTTAAAGATAAGCTTCTTTTACTGATTTCTTTTAACTTTTCTAATAAATTCTTTTCCGTTTTTTCATATTGGCATCTGTTTCCATAACGAATTTCCCTGTCATCTTCCCTCTTTAACAGGTTACTGATACATTCTGATAAAAGTGCCAGAATCCAATCCAATATATCACACTCGTCCGGTATCATCTCCGGCATAATCACAGGAAGAACCAAATCGTTTTTATACTCTTCCTGCAATTTCCGGCAAAGCGTATAAAGAACAGAGGTCTTACCAGTTCCCCTGCCGCCCAGAATAGAAAAAATATTATCATATAATAAAGTATCCTGATAATTAATCCTTTTCTTATCATTTAAGTATTCCTGTGCTTTATCACGATACATCGCAAACTTTTTCCATAAATGATCAAATGCTGGAAAAATGCTGTTCAACTGTACATCATTTAAAATTTTGATTCCAACCTTATGTTCGCTTTTCATATAAATTTTCCTCCATTACATATGAAAATCCGAAGGAGAAACGATACTGCCGGCAAACGAAATTTTTCCCTTTACTGCTGTATTTGCTTTTCCTGCTAAACCTGCATGAAATACTGTACCCAGCTTTTCTGCAGCACTTCCTTTAACCATTACATCCGCTGAGGCTGCCCCGACTACTGCATTTGCATGTATTGCATCTGCATGTACAACATTTACATGTACTGCATCTGCATTCACTGCTATGCTTTGAATCGCTCTGCCTTTTGAATCCGTGATTACCACCTCACCCGGTTTTGCCTCACTGGTCCTGACTACTACACCCGGTCTGGCTGCTCCATTTGACCTCATCGCCAGACCTGCCCCGAGTGCTAAACCTGATCTTGCATTCACGCCCGTTTTTTTTCTTGTAAGTGCAGATTTTTTACGATGTCTTTTCGAACCCATAACGTTTCCTCTGCCAACTGGCATCCCGTGTTTTGGACCCTGTGGTGCTTTCCTCATTGTTTTTGCAGTCGTATTGACCATAGCATATGGAATGGTTCTGCCCGCCCTTGGAAATTCTGTCTCTTTCTCCATATTTTTATTCCTTTCTTACAAATTTATATGAATCGGTAATAATTTTACCCGGAAAGTCTTTCAAAGCACTTCATTCCTGGTTCTATCAGCAAAAGCTGATATGGATGTTTCCTTTAAACTCGCTCCAAATGCAAGGCTTCTTATTTATCTTCTCCAGACAAAAATATTTTATTTCATTCTTTTTCTAACAAACATATGAACTCTCCTGCAAATCCTGCAATACCAATTCAAGTATAACACAAATTTGTAAGAAACAACAGATTTATTATACGCTTTAATGAAAAAGAATCGATATATTTGGATATTTTTGCAGAATGAAAGGACATATTTGCACATGTAAGCCACCTTGTAACAGGTCTCATTCTCCACCCACACCACCAGGCTCCGTATCGATCATCCCTCAAAATTCAATGTAATAAAAAGCGCATAGACTATCCACTCCGTCCGCATCAAAATACGCCCCGGCAATCCTTCCGAAGCAATGTCTTTTCGGCGTCATCCGTCTGGTCAGTTCCAGCATATCCTCTCCG
>JAFVAA010000735.1 GCA_017476305.1 Lachnospiraceae bacterium | reverse complement strand
GAGGATTCGGTGGAAGGAGAGATTCTTGATTCCTGTGAGGATTACAGTATTTCGGATGGAATGCACGATTTGGTTCCGGCATTAGATACGATTACTACAGATTCCTCTACTGATAAGTATACGATTACGGTCACGAATGGAGTTTCAGAAAAAACAGAGGCTATGGAGGGTGAGAATCTTTCGGTGGTATCTATCGTACCGGAAGGCTATGAATTTGTAAAATGGACATCCAATGCAGGAGATGGAATTTTTGATGATGCATTTGCTGTTAGTACAAGAATTCGGATGCAGGGAAAAAGTCTTGAAGTGGAAGCTGTCGTAAAAAAGATACATTCAAATGAATCAGAAACGATGGTGCCGGAGAAAGAAACATCCAATGTTTCGACTGAGCCGTCTGCGTCTCCAAATAGTACACAGCCATCGGCTTTGCCTTCTGTAAATACTGGAGCAGATAGTCAGTCTGCATCATCAACTGCAAGTTCAGGAGGTTCTAGCTCTGGATCTGGTGGGGGTTCGGGAGCAGGTGGAGGACAAATAGGTGGACCGTCTAAACCATTTGCATCACCAACAAGTACACAAACACCCGAAGCATCTCCAGAAAAGAATGAGGATGTTCAAACATCAGTTTCACCAGTACCAACTGCGCAAGCTGAGGAAATATCATCTGTGGCAGGAACACCAAAAGTAACCGAACCTCCAAAAACAACGGAGAGACCAAAAGTGACCGAACCTCCGAAAGCTACAGAACAGCCGACGGCATCGCCGGCAAATACACAGATGCCAAATAAAGATTCTGTTAAAGAACAGAATACGATTCTATCCAAAGGCAAGACCTTTACCAAAGGAAATTTTAAATATAAGGTTATAAAATCTGCATCGCGGGATAAGAAACCAAAAGCAGGTAAGGTAAAGGTGATTGGATTATCAAAGAAAGGCAAGTGTGCATTAAAGTTAAAGCTACTGACTGAAATCATTTATAAAAACCAAACTTTTAAAATAACAAAGCTTGGAAAGGGTGTATTTAAAGGTGCAAAAGCTTCTGTTATTTCTCTGCCGAAGGCGGTGAAGGAGATTCCAACAGCGGCATTTGTAAATTGCAAGAAGTTGAAAATTTTGAAGATAGGAAAATTGAAACGTGTGGCAAAAGGTGCCTTTAAAGGCTGTAAGAAAGTGATTACTGTAAAGGGGAGCGGTAAGAAGAGTAATCTGAAGAAATTGAAGCAGAGTGGATACAGAAGGTTCAAGTGATGGAACAGATCCGAAAGGATGAGGAGATTAAGACGAGATGCTCATGGGCGCGGAATAATCAATCGTCCATGAGTATCATATTGGTGATTATTGAAGAATTCAGTAGATTTAATGGGAAGAGTGGGATGGAGATGGTTAAAGAAACATATTTTCAGGGAAAACAGTATTTTACTATTGTGGAGCAGGATGCTATCCATGTGATTTCAGAGTGTAAAGAGATCTTTTGTTTGAAAATGGAGACAGAACACATTATTGGGGCAGTCTATTATGATAATGGAATTTATTACTCTTTAGAGGGGGAGAGTAATATTTATTATCGTGATAGAAACGGTGAAGAGAAAAAGTTTTGTTTCGATTATCCAAAGGTGATCGTGTGCTGTCAGGTGAAAAATGGCAGGGAGCGGTTGGTATTTGCTTTGGATATCGGGCAAGGTTCTTTCTGTGAAGTCATCCTTTTTGACTGGGAGAAAAAAGAAGAAATTTGTCCATCTCCATTTTCAAAAGAATTACGTGATGTAGCATTTGTCAATGAGAATCAGGCAGTAGAGATCGTGGAAGAACGGAAAAATGTCTCTGTTTATGCAGATGATCATGACTATATGACTTATTTAGTCGCAGGCTTTGATCTTTCTGACAGGGATGGAGAAAATGTTCCAAAAGTGTTTGGCTCTCAAGGGGTTTTTGAAGAAATGGAGTTTGAAGGGCTGCGTGAAAGCTGTGTGGAAGAAGGTGGGATGAGATGGTGCTTTTTTGATTACTATTTTTATTATTATCCCAATAATTATGCAATCTGCACCTCTGGTCGGCATATTTTATACAGCTGTAAGGATGTGGGGAAAGGAGGTATGATTATCGGGAATAGTCTGGATGGCAGGGCTTACCGTTTGTTTGAACTTCCATTTGAAGAGATGGGAGCTTGTGAAGAAGATTTTTTCTTTTATGATGATGAGCGGGATATCCTTACTTATATAAAAAATGATGGCAGAAAGCTGATGCAGTTCCGTGTGGTACAGGATGAAAGTTGTTTAGGTGCGCTGAATGAAATATATGATGATGCGTATAAGAACAGGATGAATATTAAAAAGCATCCGGAGGCTGAGAGCAAATTTCAAAAACTTCTGTATCAGGCACTTTTTTCTGCAGAGGTAAAAGAAATAGGGAGATGGAGCTTATAGTTTATACAATATTGTGAATTGAAATGGAAGGAGATAAAGATATGAAGTCAAAAATTAAAGTATTAATGTTTGTTTTATGCGTATTAGGAATTATTGCCGGCAGTAGAAATGTTGTATTAGCCGGTGAAAGTTATGATCCGGACGAGAGGACAACACATGTTTATGTTGAAGGGATTGGATATGATATTATTTTCAGCGGAAATACAGTGGTGGGAGTATATGTGACTGATTAAGAAAAAACTGTTTTAGAGAAAAATGTAGTCATTCCAGAGATAATACCGGGATATGGCAGTGAATATGAAATTCTGGGAATTAAAGATTATGCCTTTGAAAATAACAAGGTTATGGAAAGTGTGACGATTAATGGTGTTAAAAGTATTGGGGTCGGAGCATTTTATGCATGTACGTCACTCAAGAAGGTGAGATTAGGAGCAGGTGTTGGGGATGCCGTTGATTCCATGGAGTTTCAGGGATGTTCTGCACTTGAAACGATTGAAGTGGATTCGGCATCAGAGATTTATGAGGTATATAAAGGAGCATTATATGAAAAGGGAAATTCTGTAAATCCAGCTAAATTTATTATGTACCCGCAAAATAGAGAGGGAGATACTTTGACTATTATGGAAGATGCGATATTTGAGCCTTTTTCAATGAAAGGATGCGGGAATACAAATTTAAAAAATGTTGTATTAGAGAGCGAAACGGTATATAAGGTGGTAGATGGGGTGGTATTTGATCAAGACATGAAAACACTTTATTATTATCCGGCGGGAAAGACAGATGTATCTTATACAATCCCATCAGGAGTGGAACATATTAAGGATTATGCTTTTTATAATGCAATAATTTGAAAAAATTATATATACCGGATAGTTCGGTGATGGAAGACTATTATTTTGGTTATCCATTTGGATGTATTGATAATTCTATGAACTGTACTTCCATTGAGGCAGAGAAGGTATCGGAACGTCTATACTATAGGCTGAATCCTGAATTGATGGTCTATTGTAAAAAGGGTTCATGGGTATATACACTTGGAGAAGACATGAGTGTTTTTTCAGATGATGAACTGGAATATGGCTTAAATATTAATGATGTGTATTATATTTCATCAAGAGATATTTCAAACGGTGAGTCTGTTGTGAGTAAAGAAGATGCTGCTATTACTGTAAAAAATACAAATAAGACGGTCAAAGCATCTGCACTTAAGAAAGCGGCAATTGTTTTTAACTTAGGTGCATCAGTAAATAGTGGTGGAAAGTTATCTTATAAAAAAATAAGTGGCAGCAAGAATCTTTCTGTAAATGGGGGAACAGGAAAGATTACCGTTAAAAAGAAGACTAAAAAAGGAATTTATAATATTAAGATCCAAATCTCTGCAGATCCTGCCGGTACATATAAAGCAGTTACTCGTACTGTAGTTATAAAAGTGAAGGTAAAATAGAACCATAGAGTAATAAAATAATTTGGAGCATAGTACAAGTCGAAACACTATATACGCATAGAACCAGAGATTGAGGCATTGTAATAGAACTGTAATCAGTTTTACTATAGTACTTGATAGCAAAAAGAAGGGGATGATAGAAAATGAAAAATAATAAACGAAAAATTATTATTGTCATGAGTGGGATACTCTTGATAAGTGGGTGGATGGAAGGACAAAAAAACAGGTTGGCAGAGGCTGAAACAGCACCTGTCAGCTTAAAACAGAAAAGTATAAGCTTAAATTTAGAAACCAAAAAGACTACCGAAATCCAAGTGAAAAAAGCAAAAGGAGTGGTGATAAAAAAGACCACCTTTTCTGTAAAAAATACT
>JAFVAA010000734.1 GCA_017476305.1 Lachnospiraceae bacterium | reverse complement strand
TTCTAAGGTAGAGTAGGGAAAGATGTAAATCATTCGTGTGGAGTATCAGCTGTCCTCTCTGATCAGTGATTTGGAGAATATGGTCAGAGAGCGTGCTGAGAAAAATGGTTAGGCTTTTAAAATCAGGGTGGAGAAAGAGATTCCTCAGGTTCTCTTTGGGGATGAAATACGCATCAAGCAGTGTATCCTGAATCTTTTGACAAATGCCGTGAAGTATACAGAAATGGGACAGGTAGTCTTTAAGGTTTCCTTTGAGGAAAAGGATGAAAAGAGTATATGGCTAAAGATTTTAGTATCGGACAGCGGAATCGGCATGAAAAAAGAGGATATGGATAAGCTGTTTTCACCATTCCAGAGAATTGAAGAAAAGAGAAACCGTTTCGTAGAGGGGACAGGGCTTGGACTTAGCATCACGGAGCAGCTGCTCAGGCTGATGGGGAGTCAGCTTTTCGTGGAGAGTGTCTACGGAATGGGTTCTGATTTTTCTTTTACGATAGAGCAGCCGGTGCTAAAGTGGGAGCCAATCGGTGATACGTGGACCCAGGAAGCGAAAAAGAAGAATCACATTTCAGAAAATAAGGAGCTGTTTCATGCACCGGAAGCAAGGATTCTGGTGGTGGATGATATGGAGATGAATCTGGTGGTGATGGAAAATCTTTTAAAGAGAACGATGGTAGCGGTAGATTCTGCTATATCGGGAAAGGAAGCACTACAGAAGGCTGCCGGGGCATCCTATGATATCATCTTTCTCGATCATATGATGCCGGATATGGATGGAATTGAAACGCTTCGTGCGTTAAAGAAAGCAGGACTTGTAAAAAATTCGGTTTGTATTGCACTTACGGCCAATGCTGTCGCAGGAGCCAGGGAAAGATATTTGTCGGTGGGGTTTGCCGATTATCTTTCGAAACCTGTGGATGGCGAGGGAATTGAAAAAATGCTGCTGCAGTATCTGCCGGAGGAAAAGGTGGAAAAGGTTTAGAAAGGATGGCTATGATTACGGAAGAAATCAGGGAGGAACTGTTTCGTTTACAGGATAAAAAGTATCGGGATTTTCAGAGCAGGCTGACACCATCTGTGAATCCGGAATTTTTTATCGGGGTACGGACACCGGAGCTTAGAAAATTTGCGAAGCGGATGGGAAAAAGAGAAGAGATTCGTGAGTTTTTGGACGAGCTTCCGCATGCATACTTTGACGAAAATCAGCTTCATGCATTTCTCATATCCGAAATAAATGATTATGATTTATGCATCAAAGAGCTGGAACGTTTTTTACCATTTGTAGACAATTGGGCGACTTGTGACCAGATGTCGCCGAAAATTTTTAAAAAGCATCATGCAGAGCTTTTAGAAGCGGTTCGGTTGTGGATTTTATCAGATGAGGCTTATACAGTGCGCTTTGCGATAAAGATGCTGATGCAGCATTTTTTAGAGGAGGATTTTGATACGGAATATCCTGAAATGGTGGCAAATGTCTGCTCGGAAGAGTATTATGTAAATATGATGATTGCATGGTACTTTGCGACGGCACTTGCGAAGCAGTATGAAAAGGTGCTGCCGTTTCTTGAAAAAAACAGATTGGAAGCATGGACGCATAATAAAGCGATTCAGAAGGCTTTGGAGAGTTACCGGATTACACCGGAGAGGAAGAAGTATTTAAAAAGCTTAAAGGTGTCTGTGAAAAAGACCGGGTGATTCCGGATAACTGGTGGAAACGAACTTATTCGTTTTCTGTATAGGTTTTGGTGTCATGATACATATAGATTTCTTTTCGGGGGAAAATACAGAAAAAAAGTGAGGAAATGAACATGAATATAAAGAGGAAAATTCTGGCGTTGACTACTATGGCAGTAACAGTGGGACTTTGCCTGTCCGGATGCAGCGGAGA
>JAFVAA010000733.1 GCA_017476305.1 Lachnospiraceae bacterium | reverse complement strand
TGTCAGGGAGGAACTGAGCATGGAAAAAGATGAAAATGTTCGGTTGAGTGGAGAAATAAAAAAGTGAAAGATGGAAAAGGAAAAAACAGATACAGATGTGGGGATGCAGGCTTCGGACGATAATAATCTGACAGGCGAAGTCATTCCTTCGAATCAGAAAGAGCCTTCTTTGGAAGCTGTGGACTGTCACAATGAGGGCATTGTTTCCGAAGGTGATTCTGCGTACTGTTCCGAAAAAGATGGAAAAGAGCCTGTAATGATAGGCGGAGGAATATGTGGCATCAGGCAGGATGATCAGACGGTCATACAGCTTGGAGGCAGGGAAATCCCTGTCATGGTGGAGCATAGGAAGAGAGAAAATCGTGACAGTTTCTTTGTCATGCTTGGGAAAAAGCTGTTCGGAGATAAGAGCCGCATGGGAATAATCAGGGCGGTGGTTGCGGCAGGACTTGACAGGGAACAGATGGTACAGATAAAACATGCGATTTGTAAAGGGTTGCTGAACCAGGAGATCATTGACATCATCAATAGCGGATTTGATGCGGAGGAGATGGAGATGGCGGTGGCAATCGTGCTTGCAGAGAAAAGCTATTAAAGGGAAAGACAGATATTTTTGGCTGTAATATGTTACGATAATCAGAAATCAGGAAGAGCAGGTAGTGTCTGGAACATTGCCTGCTCAAATTATTTAGGAGGGATTGTTATGGTTAGGATGATGACAGATGAATTATTGGGAAATTATGAATCTTATCTGCGTGAGCAGGAGAAAAGCAGGGCGACCATACGGAAATATATGTGCGATCTGGATAAACTAGTGCAGTTTTCCGGTGGCAGGGAGCTGACGAAGGTTCTGGTGATTGAATATAAGGAATATCTTCGGTCAGAAAAAAATTACAGAACGAGCAGCATAAATTCCTTTCTGGTGGCAGCGAACCGGTTTTTTGAATATATGGAGTGGTATGATCTGAAAGTCAAGTCTTTTAAGGTTCAGAAAGAGGCTTTTATGCCGGAAAATAAGGAGCTTACAAAAGAGGAATATAAAAAGCTGGTCGAGGCGGCAAAAGAGAACGGAAAAGGAAGAATCGGCATGATTATACAGACAATTTGTGCCACGGGAATCCGGGTGAGCGAATTGTCCGCAATCACCGTATCTGCTGTGAAAAAAGGAATTGCAACGATTTATAATAAAGGAAAGGAACGTCAGATATTGATTCCAAGGAATCTGCAGGTCAAACTGCTGCATTTTATCAGGAAACATGACATCAAAAAAGGCTCTGTCTTTCAGACTTCTAAGGGAAAATCGGTAGACCGAACATGGATCTGGCGCGAGATGAAGAAGTTATGTGAGAAAGCAGGCGTGGAGAAAGATAAGGTATTTCCGCATAATTTAAGGCACTTATTTGCAAGAACATTCTATACGCTATATAAGGATATAGCGAAACTGGCAGATATTTTGGGACATAGCAGTATCGAAACCACAAGAATCTATCTGAAAGAATCTTATGCAGAGCATTTGAAACAGTTAGAACAGATGGAACTGTTGGTCGGGGCATGAATCCACATAATGATTATTATGCTCGGCATCATTACATAGTTGAACCAAAGCGATATGCGAAACTTCATTCCGCTTTTATTTCCTGCTACCAATTGGAAATAATTGGCAAAACGCACAAAAAAGGGAACAAAATGCTGGATTTTATTGCCAAATCATACAAATTATGGTAGGATAAAGTAGTCAAGTTTTAGATTTGATATTCATAATAATCATTATGTGGATTTGAACTACTCAGGAAAGGAGAAGATGTTATGAGGAAGAAACTGAAAGCTATCAAAAGAAGTGTGATTAC
>JAFVAA010000732.1 GCA_017476305.1 Lachnospiraceae bacterium | reverse complement strand
TATGAAGTATAACAGAAGAAATACTAATTTGCAAGTTTTGAATTAAAATAGTTCATTAAAAATCCTGCCATACTTATGATACCTGTGTACTTTTCTGCTCAATAATTTCCTTTACCTCTTTCACCGTCAAATCTTCCCCTTCGGCTATATCCTCTAGTGAAACTCCTTTTGCTAACCACCGAAAAACACTCTGTACTTTCGTCTGCCAAGCTGCGGCTTCAGCCGCTTCATTTCTCATATCTTCTAACATCTTACACATTTTACTCACTCCTTCCTCTGATTGCTTGAAATACCGAACTCTTTCTGCCCATTTTTTGTTATACATATCATCTGCAGATGCACATCTAAAATCGTGCATCATTTTTCCTAAATCCGTATCGTCCTCGGAAGCCCCATTCACATATATAATATGTGCACCATCTTCAAAATACGAATCTGTTTCTTTTATATATCGGTCAATATGGTATACGGATTGGTCTGCTCCGAAAATATTATTTTCAGTAATAAAAATCACATAACTTTCCGGAAGATCGTCCCAATCCGTACTTTTTCTCATGGAATCTACATCAATCATGCTGCTGTGAAATCTTGCCCTTTTCGGTGATGCACCAGAATCGGCTCTTTAAATTTCCACATCTATCCTGTCACCATCCTCATTTTCAGCAAAAATATCCAAAGACAATGATCTTCGAACAAGATTCCTGATAGGTTTCTGCGTCTGGACTGACTTCACTTTTAAATTCTTTTTCTCCATAATGGTACGAAGCAGTGTTTCCGTATCTTCAATGTTATCTGTAAAAAAAGTCACTAAAAAATCATCATCCAAAAGTCGCAGCCTGCTAATTCTTTCCAGATCCTCACGGTGAAGCTCTTCCTCCGTTTTTATCTTATTTTCCATTCATCCACCATCTTTCTCCCTGCTTCTATCTATTTATAATATACCCGATTTTTATATATAATTCAATCATTTTCAAACAATAAATCCACTCTTCCCCTATCAAAAAACGGATACACAAAAATTAAGCAATGGAACTTCTGTCAATTTTTTCAAAACAGAACGATTGAACCATTCCTTAATTTTTGGTGCATCCTAAGCTGCTTTTTTTCTATTACAAACTGATTTTCATGGGCAGCAAATCAATTTCATTCTTTCAGTTTATAAAATAACACAAACTGCTTCAACCCTTACCTCCATTTTTGCAAAATGAAAGGTCATTTTTGCAATTTTTATGCTTCCGCCTTTATTAACAGCCTCGCCCGCTCCTCTGGACTCTTTTTTCGGTTGTGCAGGAGCCGGTCATACTCCGGATCATCCTCTCCTTTCTTGTCTGCAGGAATGTGGTCTTCGATCACAGCAAGCGTCCGGCAGAATGCCCCGATCACTCCGTCTTTTAACTCCGGCACTACAACACGCCCCAGAAGAGCCGTACATAGTTCCCTGTAAGCATCATACATATAGATCAGATGTACCATGTCCTGTTCCGTAAACACACTGCCGTTTTTTCTCCCTTGAATGCCTCCGTTCCGGTACTCCCTATGCTCCAGCCCCATTCCCAGACCATCATGAAAACCAAGAGAATAAATCGTTTCTTCATATCGGCTGCTGTAAGCTCCTATCACCTCATCAAATTTCATCAGAAATTCTTTGTT
>JAFVAA010000731.1 GCA_017476305.1 Lachnospiraceae bacterium | reverse complement strand
ATTTCAAACACATCTGCTCCCGTCTTCTCTGCAATCTTCTCAGCAATAATCGCCGTATTACCTTTATCCACTATGCCAACATTATAATTTTCTCCTGCTCTTGAGAAATATACAACAAGTGTTTTTTCCTTTGACTTTGGTTCTGTCGGCTCTGCACTTGCCTGTGGCACTTCTGTCGGTTCGTTTTCCGGTTCCATTGTTACCTGTGGCTTTTCTGTCGGTGCCTCCGTACTTTGTGTTGCACTACTGACTACATCCGGTGTAGGCATTGGTGTAGGAATGCCGGGAGATACTGTTGGTGTTTCTGTGCTTTGCACACTACTGTCAGATATATCCGGATTTTTTGTCGGAGAATCGGTAACCGATGGTACTACCGTACTTTTCTCTTTTATAGTTATTTTTAGATTTACTTTTATTCTTTTCTTTTTGTATTTTGCAGATATACGGACTTTTGCTGACTTGCCCTCTGCATCTTTTTTAGAAACAACTCCTTTTTTTGAAACTGTAAGCACCTTTTTAGCGGATGAACGGTAAGTAATACGAGAAAGTTTTTTGCCCTTATCCACAAAGCAAAATGTACTTCCTGAATTTACGGTATATGTTTTTATTTGTCTTTTCCCGTCTTTTACGATGAGTTTCCTGTTTGCTACGGTCAAAGTTAATTTCTTTGTTGCCGCCTGTGCTTCCGCCGTTGCCAAAAAACAGACCGTCTCTGATAAAATCAATGCGAGAACTGCTACAAAAGCAACGATCCGCCTGAATGTATTTTTCACAAAAACCCTCCTTCCATCAATGCTCCTTCACCCAATTTTTCACATCCTGCTCTGAATCCGGAACATCAGAATCTCTTACAGATAGTCCTTCCTCTACCTCTGCATCCGGCTCCAAAGATTTGATCGTACTAATCGTATCTGAAAAACCGCTGCCGCCGTGTGTCACAAAAACGTTCAGCTGTTTTCCCGAAAAATCATATTCATCAAAAAACGAATACAGTGCCTGTGGCATATCACCCCACCAATTTGGAAATACCAGATAAACCGTTTTATATGACGTAAAGCCTTCGATCTGTGTTGTCAGTTCCGGTCTGGCATCTGCGTTTTGTTCCTCCTTTGCCACTTCCGTTGTCTCCCCGTAATCCACAGGATATGAGTTTTTCGTCACGATCTGGGAAGTGCCATAACCTGTTTCTTCAGAAATCCACTCTGCCAGAACACCTGCATTCCCCTTGATCTGTCCGCCATCATTGATTACACTTGCACTTGAAGTTGCATCAACATCATCCGGAAAATTCGTATTTCCCACACGGCTAAACCAGACCACTATACCTTCCTTATTATCTGTAGTTCGGTCAGCTTCATACGCTCCTATTCTTCGCATCCCCTTCATAAGCCTTTCCTGCAATCACCTTAGCATCCGGACAGAGTTCCTTTACCTTTTCCACATTTTCTCCAAATCCGCTCCCCAGATGGGAACCAAACACATAAATCGTTTTTCCTGAAAAGTCATTCGCTTCCAAGAATACCTTTACCGGCTGTGGCAATGTCGCATGCCAGACCGGTATCACAAGATATACCGTATCATATTTTTTTAGTCCGGAAACTTTTTTCTTCTTTAATTTTACCTGTGTGTCATTGTCTATTTCTTTTCTTGCACGATTTACAGTCTTTGTATAATTCTTACTATAGGTTTTTTTCACCTTAATAGAAAAATTCGCCGCTCCCGTTTTACTTTTCAATGTCGAACGGATTACCTCAATCGTTGATTTCTTTTCACCGGTTGCTCCGGAATATACGGTTGCAGAAGAAACGGCATCCACACTCATTCCCTTTGTACTTCCAATATTCCTTCTGTGATCAAAAGAAATAACAATCGCTTTTTTTCCTTTGTTTTTTGCATCTGCATAAACCGTTACACTATGAAACATCATACACAGCGACAAAACCATCGCTGTTGTTATTAAAAATTTCTTATGAACTTTCATAACCTGCCCTCACTTTCCACTATAATGATTATTATTTTAAACCAGACCGGAGCTATCTGTGCCGGAGCCAGCCTCTGGTCCTCGGCGAACATCTTCACTGCCTCTGCCAGAGCCTGGTTATGCTCCATATTCTCCCGTTCCATAAAGCGGGGAATGGAATGACGTATATCATTATCTGCAAATGTGGCATCCTTCTTTACGGTTCCGGTAAGAAATCCCTTTCCTAAAGGAGAGAACGGCACAAATCCAATATCAAGTTCCTCGCAGAGGTCAAGCATTCCTTCCTCCGGCATACGGTACCACATAGAATATTCACTCTGAACAGCTGTAACCGGGCATACTGCATGAGCCTTTCTCACAGTATTTACGCTTGCTTCTGACAATCCGAAATGAAGTATCTTGCCTTGCTTAACTAATTCAGATATGCATCCTGCCACTTCCTCTATCGGAACCTCTCTGTCAACACGATGCTGGTAGTACAGATCAATATGATCAGTCCTTAATCTCTTGAGAGATGCATCCACTGCTTTCCGAATCGTTTCCGGTCTGGAATCCAGACCTACAATCCTGCCGTCCTTAAAATCCCAACCGAATTTTGTAGCAATCTTTACCTTATCTCTTACAGGAGCAAGTGCCTCGCCCACAAGTTCCTCATTTGCTCCCATGGCATACGCTTCCGATGTATCAAAGAAGGTCTGTCCCATCTCTACTGCACGACGCAAAAATCTTATCCCCTCTTCTTTCTCTGGAAACGGTGGGTAGCTCTGGGATAATCCCATGCAGCCAAGCCCTACAGCCGACACTTCCAAATCTTTTCCTAAAATACGTTTGATCATAGCCCGTTTACTCCTTACTTTTTCTGTCCGTAGACCGGCATATCGAGCTTATCCAGCAATCCATCAAGCTCCGATATCTCTGTTTCACTTAATCTGACCTCTGCCGCACCGATATTCTCCTTTAGCCGATCTTCTTTGCGGCTGCCGGGAATCGGGATGATGTACGGCTTTTTGCAGATCATCCAGGAAAGAGAAATCTGACCTTTTGTGGCATCCTTTTCTGCTGCCAGTTCATCCAGACGATTCATCAATCTCTCCGCTGCCTTAAATCCTTTTTCGGAGTATTGAGGCATATGGCTTCTGTAATCGATTCCTTCCTCAAACTTAGATGAAGCATCATATTTTCCTGTTAAAAATCCATTTCCAAGAGGCGAAAACGCAATGTATGCCACATCCAGTTCTTCAAGAACCGGAAAGAGTTTCTCATGTTCCCTTGCAAGCATAGAGTAGCGGTTCTGAACTGCTGATACAGGACACACTGCATCTGCCCTTCTAAGATAATCTTCCGTTGTCTCTGAAATACCCCAGTAACGAATTTTCCCCTCTTTTATAAGATCATTCATTACCTCGGCGACTGTCTCCGGTTCTACCATCGGATCAATACGGTGCTGATAGTAAAGATCTATCCTTTCCACGCCGAGCCTTTTCAGGCTTCCGTCCACAGCTCTTCTTATAGTTTCAGGTCTGGAATCCATGACCAGACCACTGCTTCCGTGTGCTACTCCAAACTTGGTAGCAATCACAACCTCGTCCCTGATATCCTTTAAAGCCTCTCCGACCAGTTCTTCATTAAATGATGTACTCCCATCTGCATTTGTACCGATATAACATTCTGCTGTATCAAAAAAGTTATACCCAAAATCAAAGGCTTTACGAATCATTTTCGTCGCTTCATTTCTTTCCGTTGGTTCACCATATGCATGAGAAAACCCCATGCATCCAAGCCCCACAGGATTTACCATAAGTTCACTTTTACCAATCTTTCTTTTATCATCCATAACCATTACTCCCTCGCAATGAATCATTCATTTTGTTGTTCCTTCATACAGAATAACAAAACCGTCAAGAATCATCAATTCGATTTTCGACGGTTTTTAATAAGTGTCACTTATGTGAGTTCAATATTTAACGCTTTTCTACGCTTTATAATGCTCTAAAAACCTTTAGTTTTCTGTATGTTCAGAAAATAAAGCCTTGTCTGTCCTCTTGGTGTCAGTCTGCGCATGGTGGCAAGATGGTGGCAAATGCCACCCAAGTAAAAACAAATCATTCGCTGTAATAATATATTCTTTTTACTTCTGAACATCAATGCAGATATATCATTTTTCTCTGTCATATAAACTCATATAAGAACAAAAAAAGCAATATAAATTAAATATAGCATAAAAGAAAAAAAGTCGCTATATGAGGTTATTTGAATTTCAATATTGATTTTCCGCTTGACATATCCAGTAATCCGATTTATTATAATAAACAGAAGGAGCAATCGCCCACAAGGTGGGTTGCACTCCCGAAGATAATACTAAATAATCAGTCTATCCCGGCACCGGCAAAGTACAAGGATGGGCTGATTTTTATTTATGCCTGTTATTCCTACCGTCTATGTAGGCAAGCAATGCAACAATAAATGTATTATTCAGAATCAACAAAGTCAACACTTCATAAGTATTCATCATCACACCACCTCCCTTCTAATGAAACTCCAAAGGGAGATTAACCGCACCTTGTAACACGATCACTCGATAGTATATTAACAGAAATATTCATATTCCACAAGATGCAATGTCATATTTCTGCATTAAAAAAGCACCCTGTTCAGGTGCTTTCTTCATCCTCATTTTCTTTCATGTATTCCTCAAATTCCCTTTTTAATTCTTCTGGTGCATCTTCTTTCAAATGCCAGTTATCCGGTTCAGGAACAAAATAAGGACTAGTCCAAAAACTAGGCATACTCTGTGACATATCACTTCGCCCCCTTTACTTTTTCATTGATCAATTCTTCTAACTGCTTCTTTTGGGGCTTTATCTGTCAGAATATACCCCCGATTTTCATTCCCGCCAAAGAAGAAACTACTGGGATTTACTCGATACCATTCTTCTATTTTCATAGAATACGGTTCTTCTAAAGTCATACTGTCATCCCTTAATCCGGCTATTCTATTTATCGGCTACTTTGAAAAGGTTGCAAACTACCTTTTTGGATTCTTAATCAACTATAACTTTCCCAAATCGTCGGACTATAGAAAAGCCTTGTAGTCACGTCGATTGATGTTGATACCTGGTACATATGGAGGCACCAGAGGCAAAAATATCTGGAAAACCGCTACATATGGCCCGAATTTTACCGCACCTTGACATCAGATTTTTGTAAAATCGTACAAAAAAAGCTTGAATATATAGTACTATTATGGTATAATGGGACTATATAAAAGGAGGTTTTTCTATGGCAGTTCCAGCAGATATCCGAGCAGTACCAAGACCCAAGAACACCATCGTTGATGACAGCGGTCGGGATGGTCCTAAGAGATATGCCGTCAGAGAGCGTGCATCTACAAAGTATGTCGCCGGAGGTAATCCGCAGCCACGAAATGGTAAGGTGGTCGGGCACATCATCAACT
>JAFVAA010000730.1 GCA_017476305.1 Lachnospiraceae bacterium | reverse complement strand
GCGTCGTCACGATAACGACCAGAACAATCGGTGCGAACATCTCCCCTTCCGTATCACAAGCCCCATCAGCTTCGTAGAAAACAGTATGATTGCCAGCCACAAAAGAAATGTCAGGGAAAAATCACGGAATGGAGTCAAAGCACGAGCGGATGCCTTTTTGTACAAAATAAACAGATACGAATGGTTTTTCACGCCATAAATTAGCAAAAATAGCAATTGCATTTTTCCCCTGTACAATTTATAATGAAATCATATTATATCGAGTTCGTGATTTTACCATCGCATGAAAATCATGAGGATATATGGAATCATGGAAATTGAAAATTAAATGACAGGAGGTATTTGACGTGGAAAAGAAAGCCTGGGTACAGCCTTTGGCTGTAGTCGAAAACTTTATGGCAAATGAGTATGTTGCTGCGTGCTGGGGCGTTGTGTGCGATGTGCCTGCAGATGCGACAGATCCTTTAAAGGGTATTCCTGATGAGATCAGCGAAGGATCCGGAATTACTCACAGAAAGAAATTTTGCGGAGATTCGAATCATTATCAGATTCGTTTGGACGATAAGACAGGTGTTCCATATGAGATGTACGAAGTACAGACAGACGGGCTGGGCGACTTACAGTGTACCATTTATACTGACAGTTCCTTTCAGACAAAGAAGGATATCGCTACAGTGAAGGCAAATGAGTACATTTATTGGACGACTAAATCAGGCTCAAAGGTATGGCATCATCATGGACCTGTTACCGGTACTTCCAACCATTCATGATGTGGTTTAAAAATCATTTTAGGTAATGAAAAATGCATATGAATTATTTTTCAAAAGAAGAGAATCGGCTGTTTTCCATGATAGCCGATTCTCTTACTAATACCCAAAACCATATAACAGATGCAAAGGTTCCTGCAGATGAGGAACCTGATTTTCATGCTCTCATAGAATTGGCGGGACATCACGCCGTACTTCCCATGATTTATCAGCAGATCGTGAAAGAGCCGGGAATTGCCAGAGAAGATTTGGATTTTCTGGAAATGATGACAAAGCAGACCGCTGCAGAATTTTACCAAATCCTGTTCAATGCCAGAAACAGTGTACAGCTCCTCATGAAAAACGGGATTCCTGTCATTCTTTTAAAGGGAGCTTCTGTCGCACGCTTTTATCCCGCAGCAGAAGCCAGAAAATCCTCTGACGTGGATCTTTTTCTGGTGAATCCGGATGACCTCGCCCACGCAGAGAAAGTCTTAAAAGCCGCAGGCTACCATCCGATGGATGAACAGCATGCCAATCATCATGTTCTCTGGGGGACTCCGGACAACCATGCATTGGAGCTGCATACCACGCTCATAGAGCCGACCGAAGACAAAAAGCTCAATCAGTACATCCGGAACAGATATACTCTTCCTTCAGAAGAGATGCCCGAAGAAACCATTTTAGGAATTTCCTTTCCTGTATTTTCAGATGATCTTTTAGCCTTTCATCTGCTGCTCCATATGCTCATGGATTTTCTGGCTGCCGGTTTCGGCTTAAAGCTCTTATGCGACTGTGTGGTTTTCTGGAACAGAAACGTGGAGCCTTCCCTTGTGAAAAATTTTTTACAGGATATAGAGAGCTGCAATCTGTCTAACTTTCTTTCGGCTGTCACTTCTGCCTGTGTCCGCTTTTTAGGGCTTCGCGCAGATGGCTCCGGAACACTGGCACAAAAAGGCGAAAAGCTCTACTGTGGAGATGAGGCTTTCTGCACGTTGCTTCCGGAAGCTTTTACTGCAGAGTTCATGCAGGACATTTTAGATGCGGAAAGAAATGGAAAACCGGACAGTGATC
>JAFVAA010000729.1 GCA_017476305.1 Lachnospiraceae bacterium | reverse complement strand
CTCATTAACGAAAAAATTGGAAATTGTTTTCGTTAATGAGTATAAGAACAGCAGGAATTACCTTCCTCATACCGCCCGTTTTCATTTGAAATCTCCGTAATCGTTTTCTTTTCACCGCAGACCGGACAGGAGCGCCTCTGCTTAAAATGTACCGCCCGCATTTTCATCGTCAAACCGTCGACCGTCAAAAGCTTTCCTGTAAGCAGCTCCCCGGCACCCGTAAAATATTTGACCGCTTCCAATGCCTGAAGGCTTCCAATCACCCCCACCACAGGACCAGCCACGCCCGCTACAGAACAATTCGGTGCCACGCCCGCTCCCGGAATCTCCTCAAAAATGCAGCGATAGCACGGACCTTTTCCCGGCACATAAGTCATAAGCTGTCCATGAAGCTGTATCACGCCTGCATGGGAAAACGGCTTTTTTTTCAGCACGCACGCATCATTGATCAAAAATTTCGCAGGAAAATTATCCACACCATCTATGATAAAATCATATTCCTCCACGAAATCGCATATATTCTCTGCTGTCAGGTGGACCGGATAGGAAACCACCTCCGAGGATGCGTTTCTTAACTTCAAAATTTCTGCCGCACGTACCGCTTTTTCTTTCCCCACATCCTCTGCCGTATATAAAATCTGTCTGTGCAGATTCGAATAATCCACGCAGTCCGCATCCACGATGCCGATTTTTCCAACCCCGGCACCCGCAAGATACATCAAAGCCGGAGAACCAAGTCCTCCGGCTCCTACTACTAAAACTTTCGCTTCCTTTAATGCCTTCTGTCCCCGCATTCCGATTTCTTTTACTAAAATCTGTCTGGAATACCGTTCTAATTCCTCCTCTGAAAACATTTTTCTCTCCTTATACCTTTTTACTCCTCATCATAAATATCATTTTTTGGCTTTTTCAGTCCCTCGATTGTAATTCCCTTTTTCTCCGCATAATCCCAAAGAGCTGCATGAATTGCCTCCTCTGCCAAAAGGGAACAGTGTACCTTTACCGGCGGAAGTCCGTCTAAAGCCTCCATCACGGCTACATTCGTCACCTTTAATGCCTCTTCGACCGTCTTTCCAATCACCATTTCCGTCGCCATACTGCTGGTAGCCACAGCTGCACCGCAGCCAAAGGTTTTAAATTTACAATCCTTAATCACCTGATTATCATCAATATCCAGAAAAATGCGCATAATGTCACCGCACTTGGCATTTCCTACAGTACCGACACCGCTTGCATTTTCGATTTCTCCTACATTTCTCGGATTACTGAAATGATCCATTACCTTTTCACTATACATAACCAAAACTCCCTTCTATCATTCATCCACTCTTAAAATTCTCAAAATCCTTCTCCCCGCTATTTCTGATTTTTCACAAAATCATCATACAGCGGAGACATGCTTCTAAGCCGGTTCACATTTTTTTCAATATTTTCAATAACGTAATCTACATCCTCCTCTGTCGTTTCCTCCGAAAGCGTCAAACGAAGAGAACCATGTGCGATCTCATGTGGAAGCCCGATTGCCAAAAGAACATGGGACGGATCCAGAGAACCGGAAGTACATGCAGAACCACTGGAAGCACAAATTCCCTGCTGATCTAAAAGAATCAGCACGGACTCTCCCTCAATAAACTGAAAACTGATATTCACATTATTCGGAAGCCTGTCCGTCCTGTGACCATTTAATCTCGCATGTGGCACTCTCTCCAAAATCTGATCGATCAGACGGTCACGAAGTCTGCTTTCCTTTTCCGCTCTTTCCTGCAAGGTCCTGCCTGCAATCTCCGTAGCCTTTCCAAACCCTACGATTCCCGGGACATTATGTGTTCCGGCACGACGGTTTCTCTCCTGCGCGCCACCATGAATAAAGGAACCAATCTTTAACCCATTCCGAAGATACATAATTCCAATCCCCTTCGGACCGCCGGTTTTATGACCGCTGGCACTAAGCATATCAATTCCCAGCTCCTCTACATTGATCGGCACATGACCATATGCCTGCACTGCATCTGTGTGAAAAAGCACATCATGCTTCTTCGCGATCTCACCAATCTCCTTGATTGGCTGAATCGTCCCGATCTCATTATTCGCAAACATTACAGAAATCAGTACCGTCGTCGGCTTAATCGCCTTTTCTAACTCATCTAATTTGATCACTCCATTTTCATCCACGTCAATGTAGCTGACCTCATATCCGTTTTTCTCCAGATACTCACAGGTGTGCAAAATGGCGTGGTGCTCAATCTTCGAAGTAATAATGTGGTTTCCTTTCTTTTTATATCCTTCCACGGCAGCCTTGAGCGCCCAGTTATCCGACTCACTGCCTCCACCGGTAAAATAAATTTCGTTTTCCTTTGCTCCAAGAAAATCCGCAATTGTTTTTCTGGCATCATCCACAGCCTTTTTACTTTTCGCCGCAAATCCATAGATACTCGATGGATTTCCATAATTCTCCATAAAATAAGGTTGCATCGCCTCAAAAACCTCAGGATAAACCTTCGTCGTCGCCGCATTGTCCAGGTAAATCAATTTTCCCACTAAGATCACCAATCCTTTCCCTCTAATATTTCATAATTTATCATGTTATTTTCATTTATAACAGAAAGCAAAGTGATTCATTTCTTTGCGTCCTTTGTCACCATTTACAGCAAAAATGTTCACAATCATGCAAGCCCGGCATCAAACAATTTATTCCTATTTTTCATATAGAAATAGTCTTATTTAAATCCAAAAAAGAACGGATGCATACTGCTTTAAAATCCTCCATAGCACAGTATAAAATAAACAGAAAGAAAAAGCAACTCATCTTCCAAATTTAAATAATATAATCATATCCCACACTATCCTGATAACGACGCACCAGATCTGCGAGCGTAACATGGTCAATCACACCATTGATCGCATCATTAATCTCACTCCAAAGCTCACATAAAAGGCAGCGTTCCACCTGATTGCATTCATTCTCATCCTCAATGCAGCTAAGCGGAGCCAGACTTCCCTCAATCGTTCGCAGTATCATCCCAACCGTATAAAAATCCGGTGAGTTCGTAAGACGATACCCCCCTTTGGCACCACGCGTACTTTTTACATACTTTGCACGTGACAGCATATTTATAATCTGCTCTAAATATTTTTCTGACAAATTCTGCCGCTTCGCAATACTTTTAATCGTAATATATTCCCCATTGTCATTTACTGCAAGGTCTAACATCATCTGAAGCGCATATTGTCCCTTGGTCGAAATCCTCATAAAAGGCCTCCTCCTCCTACCCGACATACCAAAATGGTATCTCTTTCCTGCTAAAGAAAATCAGTACCATCTCAACCAACATTATACAGCTTTTTCCTAGTATGTCAATAGGAAAAATTAACAAGATGGAAAGAGAACGAACCTTAGGCTGCAGTTCACCCATTCTCTTTCCATCTTCTATCTTTTTGCATCAATACTAACTATCACAAGGTAATCCTTACCAATCAACGAAATACTTTTCCCATTTCGCTAATTTCGTGACAGTTCCTAATCCTGAAATAACGGAGTAGATAAATATCTGTCTCCTGTATCCGGAAGGAGTGCTACTATCGTCTTTCCTTTATTTTCCGGACGTTCTGCTAAAACCTTTGCTGCATAAAGTGCCGCACCGGAGGAAATTCCCACTAAGATTCCCTCTGACTTCGCAAATGCTCTTCCTGTAGCAAATGCGTCCTCATTTTCTACCGCAATGACTTCATCATAGACCTTCGTATTTAATGTATTCGGTACGAAACCGGCTCCGATTCCCTGAATCTTATGTGGTCCCGCAGTTCCCTTGGAAAGTACCGGAGAGGTAGCCGGCTCTACTGCAATCACCTTCACATCCGGATTTTTTGACTTCAGATACTCTCCCACACCTGTAACCGTACCACCTGTACCTACTCCGGCAATAAAGAAATCTACCTTTCCATCGGTATCCTCCCAGATCTCCGGTCCCGTGGTCTTTCTATGTGCCTCTGGATTTGCCGCATTTTCAAACTGTGCCGGAATGAAGGAACCCTCTATTTCCTTCGCAAGCTCTTCTGCCTTTGCAATAGCTCCCTTCATACCTCTGGCTCCCTCTGTCAGCACAAGCTCTGCTCCATATGCCTTTAAAAGATTTCTTCTCTCTACAGACATGGTCTCCGGCATCGTCAGAATAATACGATATCCTTTCGCCGCTGCAATCGCTGCAAGTCCGATTCCTGTATTTCCACTCGTCGGCTCTATGATTACGGAGCCTTCCTTTAACTTTCCTGATTTTTCCGCTTCATCAATCATCGCTGCTGCAATTCTGTCCTTTACGCTTCCCGCAGGATTAAAATACTCTAACTTTGTTAAAACCGTAGCCTCTAAGTTATTATCTTTTTCAAAATTCTTTGCCTCCAAAATAGGAGTTCCTCCAATCAGTTCTGT
This sequence comes from Lachnospiraceae bacterium, assembly GCA_017476305.1. GTDB lineage: Bacteria > Bacillota > Clostridia > Lachnospirales > Lachnospiraceae > Butyribacter. The sequence continues at coordinate 3,984 of JAFVAA010000729.1, read as the reverse complement.
TACACTTTGATATACCTTTGCCATGATGATGTTCTCCTTTCCAGTTTTTATTCTGCTTTTTACTGTTGATCCGGACATTTGTGCCACAGCCTGCTTTCTTTTGCCATGTGCAAATCAAAGCCCCGTGATCCATATCTATTTCCCATAAAGCACATTATTCATACTTTATTTATAGGATTTATAAAAATTATATCATATTATTCTCATTTGTCAACAGTGTTTTTTAATTTTTCCTATTACTTTAATATGAAATCGAAATTTCATAAAATCAAAAGAAGGCCTGTTCTGACCTTCTTCATAAAATACCACCCTAATCCAGATCCGTCGGATCATAATACTTTCCCGCGGATGTTTTCCCTGCTTTTTTCTTCGCAGGATACGGTATCGGCAGCTTTTCCTTCTTTCCTGCGTATAAATGTGCTGTACACTGGCTCGAATGCTCATAAATCCACTTCGCATCCTCCACCTGCAGACGAACACAGCCATGGGATGCCGCTTTCCCTAACTTTTTATATTCTGCGAGATCAAGGGAATATTTATCTCCCATCCTCTGATAGACCACGGAATGAAACAAAAACGGTCCCTTGATCCGGCTGCAGTACTGTCCATAGCAGCCATAGCGCAGCACATGCCACCTGCTCCCTGCTTTACTCAGGTGATAGGTTCCCTGTATCGTACTATGCCCGGGCATTCCCACAGAGCATCTCATCCGCTTTACCGGAATGACATATCCTGCTGTTTTCCATTTCGCATAAACCATCACCGAATTTGTAGTAAGATTCGTTTCCAAAAGATACGATACTCCTGTTTCCTTATTCAAACGACCGGATACATCCATCTCCCTGCTCCCGTCCTTCTTAAAATAGAACCGGTATTTCTTTCCATTCCAGGAAATGGTTTTACACGAATTAACTACAGCATATACGGAATTCTTAAAGAAATAATATTTTCCTTTAATCTTTTGATATACCTTCGCCTTTTTGACATCCTTCTTTATATAATACCGTTTTTTCCCTTTTCCATACCAGCCCTTCTTCTTTTCTGCCTCCGGTTTTTCCGATGGCTTTCCCATAGCAGCCGGTTTCTGCGATTCCTGCACCTCATCCGGCTCCTCTGTAGTTTCCGGAGCATCCGTTTCCGCAGCCAAAGCACCATCTCCACAGACCTCATAGGAAACCGTTCCGCTTATCAAAGTCATCAAAGCAATCATTCCCAATATATTCAAAAGCTTCCTTTTCAACCTTTATCCTCCTGTTTTTCCAAAACCTTTTCTGAAATTTAGTTCCTGACCGTTGTTTCTGCACCAATGCATCAAAAATGAGACAAATGATGTATTAAGGATTATAACAAAATATTTCCCGAAGTACAAGGCTAAAAACAGAGCCTCCGGTTTCATCACTGTTACTATCCACTTACTTTAGAAGAATATTTTCCCCAAAAAGAGACATTCTAATTTTAAGGAGCTTTGATTCCTAGGAACTGTCACAAAATAACCTACAACATTTTACAAGCCGAAATACCTTTTATGCAAGCATTTCAGCTCGCAAAATAGCAGGTTTTAATTTGTGGCAGTTCCATAGAAAAAAGTTTCTTGAAAGCAAAGATAAAGGAGGCAGGGATGAATCTGACGAAAAATCTATTACTGACTACACTCGATTATTTTATGCCGAATACTCCATGGGAGGATTTCTTTCCTCTCGCAAAAACAGAAAAAATCCGCTTTTGCATTCTGGAAATACAGGAAGAACGCACCAGACTTTTTATCCATGTTCCGTCTAAAAAAGAGCTTCCTCCCCTTGACTACGCCCTCTTTTTCAATGAAAAGGAGGTTACGATCATCGCAGGGAAACAAAAAGATTTAGAACGCCTGGAATCACATATCGCTTCCATAAAAGAAGAAAAGCTTTCCACCCCCTCCTTTCTCTGCCTCTTTCTGCAAAGCTTTTTAAGTGAGGACACTTTACAGATTGAATACATTGAGCGGAATATTGCAGCCATTGAAGATGACATTCTAAACGGCTCCATTGAAAATTTCTATAAAAAAATCATGCCGGAAAAAAAGGCGGTTGCCAGATTTTACAGATTTTATAACCAGATGATGGAACTCACGGAAAAACTGATAAAAGAAAAAGAAGCTGAATTTTCCAAAAAAGAAATCGAAGCTTTTGAGGATTACAAGGATCACTTAACGAAGCTTTCCGATGAGGCAAAATTCGTCCGGGAATACTCCTTAGAGGTGCAGGAAATCTATCAGGCAGAACTCGATATCCGACAGAATAATGTCATGAAGGTATTAACGATCGTAGCCACCTTCTTTTTTCCGCTTTCTCTGATTGCAGGCTGGTATGGCATGAATTTCGAATATATGCCGGAACTGAAAAGCCCCTATAGCTATCCTGTCGTTATAGGGGTTAGTATTGCCATCGTTCTATTTTGCTTTATCTTTTTTAAAAAGAAAAAATACTGGTAATCATGCGATTTTCTGCTCTTCCTCCCTCGCCTTTATGTCCTTCGCAAAGAGTGTCTTAAATACAGTTCGGATCAAAGGCTGGATAAAGAAAAGCTGTGTAAAAAATGCAAACGGGAAATTAAAGCATACAAGCTTTAACCAGTTCGCGAGTAAGGTAAACATGTCAAAACCCATATAATACGGATAGTACATGATGGCTGCCAAAAAGCTCATTGCAGGACACATAATTCCCACCGTAGCACAAATGATTGCTGTTTCAAAAAGCACCGGATTTGTCTTTCTGGGATTAAAAACCTTTGATGCCAGCTTAAAGGAAGACGGGCTTCCCACTAACACCTCTAAGGTATAAGCACATGCGAACTCAATCAGAACCACCGCCCAGATAGGAAGGTAACGTCCGAACATATACACACCGCCCTGTGCATTGATTGCTTCTAAAACACTGGTCTTTCCGTTTATCGTCATAAGTGTCTGCCCGTTCACGACATAAAGGCTGTAAAATACATATGCATGAACGGTAACTACTACTGTGAGAAAAGCAAATACCATTCTCTGAAACTGATTTCTTGGCATATCTTTTTTCCTCCGTTAAATTCATAATGATATCTTCCCAGGAACAGCTAAGCATTAACTGTCCGCTCCGCCATCTGCAGTGCTTAAGTTTATGGCACTACAGACGATAGGGGAAACATTTTCAGAGGAAAATATACCATATTTTTCCAAAAAATTGCAAAGGACAAAATTCATAAAATTTTTATCAGATAAAATCTTTTTTTATCAAAAATTGCCACGCAGTCACAACTGCTCCGAAAGCTCCTCCCACTCTTCCATAAGCTCAGAAAGGCAAAGTTCATTTTCCTCCCTTTTCTTCGAAAGCTCCTGAAGTTTTACAGAATTTGTCGCCACCTCCGGCTTCAAAAGTTCCTTATCAATCTGCTCATTTTCTGCCTCCAGACGCTCAATCTCCTTCTCCGTCCTTTCTAAAGTATTCGAAAGCTTGCGAAGCCTTGCCTGCTCCTTTTTCTGCTCCTCCCAGGAAGCTTTTCCGTTAGATTTTCCGACTTCCCCTGCGAAAACAGCTCCCTTTTCTATCGTCTCCTTCCCGATGGCTCCCTTCTCTGCCTGGCTCTGCACGGAAGATTTTCCTGTATCCTGCCCGGAAAAATTTTCTCCCCCCAGATGCGCCCGCTCCATATCCTCCTTTTTTTCCAGATAGTAATCAAAATTTCCAATATAATCTAAAAGTCTGTGATTCGTCAGATCCAAAATTCTGGTCGCCGTCTGATTGATAAAATAGCGGTCATGCGATACATAAAGCACCGTCCCCTCAAAGTGATTTACCGCATCCTCCAAAACCATTTTCGAATCCATATCCAGATGGTTCGTCGGCTCATCCAAAATCAGAAAATTCGCATCCGAAAGCATAAGCTTTGCGAGTGATACACGTCCTCTTTCCCCACCGCTTAAATTTTCAATTCTTTTAAATACATCATCCTCCGTAAAAAGAAATGCTG